>CAZYIG010000021.1:1847-10303 GCA_964647205.1 uncultured Candidatus Saccharibacteria bacterium
TATGATTCAGCCAAGATCAATTTTAAAAGTTGCTGATAATAGCGGGGCTAAAACCGTACGCTGTTTTAAGGTACTTGGTGGAACGCGTCGCCGTTGGGCGCAATTAGGTGATATTATTGTTTGTTCTGTTCAGCAAGCGGAACCAAGAAAAGCGGTTAAAAAGGGTGACGTGGTTAAAGCGGTTATTATTAGGCAACGGCAAGCCTTTAGGCGATTGGATGGAACGTATGTTCGATTCGATGATAACGCGGTTGTTTTGGTTGAAGGACTTGAACCACGGGGCGGGCGTATCTTTGGGCCAGTTGCTCGGGAAATCAGAAACAAGGGATTTATGACGATTATTTCTTTAGCGCCAGAAGTAGTGTAAATTATGGGCTCGGAAATATTTTCTGAAAACATAAAATTTCTCCAGCGTAGAAATTTTATTCGCCAGTTTTATTCGCTCGCCCCGCCTAGCGGGGCACCATGCCCGCTTATAAAACTGAGCGTTTCAAAAAATACTTCCTCGCCCATAGAGATTTAAAAGAGTAATATTTAAACAGTGGTATGAAAATCAAGAAAAATGATCAAGTTTTAATAGTTTCGGGTAAGGATAAAGGCAAAAAAGGAAAAGTGCTAGAAGTTTTTCCTGTGAATTCAAGAGTGGTAGTGGAAAATATTAACCTGGCCAAGAAACACCGTAAAGCTCGAAAGCAAAATGAAAAAGGGCAAATAGTAGAAGTCCCTAGGTCTTTACATGTTTCTAATGTTAAGTTAATCTGTCCAAAGTGTGGCCAGGCCTCCAGGACTGGATTCAAGGCGACTGATGCGGGAAAATTCCGTATTTGCAAAAAATGCGGACAAGAGATATAAGCCGATTAAACGAATTCATGAATAGATTAAAAGAAAAATATCTTAAAGAAGTTGTGCCGGCAATGAAGGCGGAATTTGGCTACCAGAACAACATGGCGGTGCCAAAGATTTTGAAAGTGACGGTTAATACTGGTGTCGGAAAATATCGCCAAGACCAAAAAGCCATTGAGGAAATTGAGCGAGACATTACTGCGATTGCTGGCCAGAAAGCTGTTTACACTAAAGCCAAAAGGGCTATTTCGTCTTTTAAAACTAGAGAAGGCCAGGTGGTTGGGGTTAAGGTAACACTGCGAGGCCGACGGATGTATGATTTTTTGGATCGTTTAGTTAGCTTATCTTTACCGCGAACTAAAGATTTTCGAGGTTTGTCGCCAAAGTCAGTTGATCCATACGGTAATTTGAATATAGGCATTAAAGAACAAATAGTTTTTCCGGAAATTTCGCATGAAAATATCAGAACAATTTTCAGCTTAGAGGTTTGCGTTTCAACTACTGCTGCTTCCGCTAAAGAAGGATTTGCATTATTCAAATTATTAGGATTTCCAGTGAGAGAAAATAATAAATAATTATGGCAACAGTCGCTCAAATAGCAAAATCAAAAAAGAAACCCAAATTTTCTTCACGCATTACCAGGCGGTGTTTTCGTTGTGGTCGCAAACGAGCCTATATGAGAGATTTTGATTTATGCCGAATTTGTTTCCGGGAAATGGCTAGCCGTGGTGAGATTCCGGGAATAAAAAAGAGTAGCTGGTAATTAAAAATGTAAAATGTAAAAATCAAAGTTAAAAATTAATGTATCGCTTTGCGATGAATTATAATAAATTCGTTCGCTGGAGCGAACGAATACCAAAACTTTACACTTTGAATTTTAAATTTTGAATTATTATCATGGATCCAATTGCTGATTTATTAGTTAGAATAAAAAACGCGCAAGCTTCAAGTCGCGAAAGCGTAGAGGTTCCTTTTTCCAAGGCTAAGTTAGCGATTGCTAAAATTCTTGAACGGGAAGGATTTGTTGGTGCAGTAGAGAAAAAAGGTTTGAAAAATAAAGAGAAAATAGAGATTATTTTAAAATATGATCAAGGCGCGCCAGCCATCAGCGAATTAAAACGGGTGAGCAAACCGGGTCAGCGAATTTATATTTCTGGCGACAAGGTTCGATCGGTGAAACAAGGCTATGGCCGAGCGATAATTTCAACTTCACGGGGACTGATGACAGACAAAGAAGCGAAAAAGAATAAGATTGGCGGAGAGATTTTGTGTCAGGTTTGGTAAAGGGCTTTGTAGAAATTTATGAGTCCGTTAGGGCGAAATAAATTTCCTAACAAAACCTTTACCCGCCATAATTTTCAAAGAAAAAAATTGGTAGTCCGACGAGGGAAAGCGAAACGGCTTCGCCTTCCTTCGCTGGCCTACCAAGAGAACAGGGCCGAAAATTTAGGCGGGTGCTCAATGTTGTAGTTAAAAATATTATATATTTTGTCTTCGCTCGGATAATATGTCCTGCTGGACGCATTATCTTCGCTAGCCAAAATTAACTCGCTACAACAAGTTGAGCTCATTAATTTTTAAACAACAGTGGCATGAGTAAAATCGGTAAACAACCAGTGAGTGTCCCGGCTGATGTTGAAGTAAAAATTGACAATAATTTTGTCGTGGTTAAGGGTCCCAAAGGTTCTTTGGAGAGATTTTTTCCGCGGGAAATAAAAATTGAAAAAATAGAAAATCAGTTGATTACTAGCATCGCTAAGAAAACCAAAAAAAGCGCGGCGCTATGGGGTTTGTCTCGGGTTTTATTGGTTAATATGGTTGAAGGGGTAAAAAATGGTTTTGAAAAAAAATTGGAAATAGAAGGCGTTGGTTATAAAGTTGCTTTGCAAGGCAAAGACTTGATTCTAAATTTAGGTTACTCTCACCCAATTGAATTTAAAGCGGTTGAGGAGATAAATTTTAAAGTGGAAAAAAATAGTATTACCGTTTCGGGTATAAATAAAGAAACGGTTGGTCAAATAGCAGCTAATATCAGAAAATTACGAAAGCCGGAGCCTTATAAAGGCAAAGGAATTCACTATTTGGGAGAAATAATAAAACGTAAGGCCGGTAAAAAAGCGGTTAAGAGCGGATTTTAAAGGGCTTCCTCTAAATTTTCCAGCAATATATTGCGCAGAAAATTTAGCTAGAGAACCTTTACTCGCCATAATTTTCTAAGAAAAAACATTGGTAGTCCGACGAGGGAAAGAGAAACGGCTTCGCCTTCCTTCGCTGGCCTATCAAGAACAGGGCCGAAAATTTAGGCGGGTACTCAATGTTGCAGTTAAATTTTAACTCGCATTGGGCTCGTAAAAATTTAAACAACATTGACATGAAAAATAACCTGAAAATTTTAAAGATTAAAAAACAACGGCGGGCAAACAGAACTCGCTCTAAGATTTTGGGCATAATGGAAAGGCCAAGATTATCAGTTTTCCGAAGCAACCAGCATGTTTATGGCCAATTAATTGACGATGAAAAAAGTGTTACTTTGGTTAACGCGAATGATTTAGAATTAAAAAAATCTGGTAAAAAAACTAAAATAGAATTAGCGAAAGAAGTAGGCGCTCTATTGGCAAAGAAAGCGGTGGATCTTAAAATAAAGAAAGCCGTTTTTGACAAAGGTGGCTATCGATATCATGGCATTGTTAAGGCCTTAGCGGATGGCGCTAGGGAAGGTGGACTTAATTTTTAAAATAGTTTATCAGTTCGTCAGTTTATCAGTTGGTTAGCTAAAACTGAAAAACTGAAAGTTCCGCAGGAACGCAACTGATTAACTGAAAAACTGAATTATGGCAAGACCAATGGGCCGACAAGGCGGCAGACAAAGAAATGAAAAAGAAAAATCTGAATATGACCAGAAAGTTTTAGATGTGGCTCGAGTAACTCGGGTGGTGGCCGGTGGCCGACGTTTTAGTTTTAGAGCAACAGTCGCAGTTGGTAATCGTAAAGGAAAAATTGGTGTTGGGACAGGAAAAGGTTTAGATTTTTCTCAATCAGTGGAAAAAGCCGTGACAGATGCGCGAAAGAATATGATGATTTTGCCAATCAAAGACGGCACGATTCCTCATGAGGTGCAGGCTAAATATGCGGCTGCTAAGGTTTTTATGAAACCGGCTTCCAAGGGTAACGGTTTGGTGGCTGGCGGTTCTGTCCGGGTAATTTGCGAATTGGCCGGAATTGAAAATATTTGCGCTAAAATTTTAAGCAAGTCAACCAATAAATTAAATAATGCTCGGGCAACCATGCTGGCCTTTTCTAAAATAAAAAGTCGGGTTTAATAAATTCATGCAATTACATCAAATTCCTGCTCTGCAGGGAAATAAAACTAAAAAAAGAATTGGCCGAGGCGGAAAATTGGGAACTTATTCCGGCCGGGGTATTAAGGGTCAAAAATCTCGATCAGGCCGGAAGTTGCGTCCAGAGTGGCGCGATGCTTTAAAAAGTATTCCTAAAAAAAGAGGCTATAAATTTAATAGCCACAAAATTAAACCGGTTGTTTTGAACTTATCTATTCTGTCTAGAGTTTTTAAAGACAGTGAAGTGGTAACGGCTAAAAGTTTAGAGCAAAAAGGATTAGTAGAAAAAATTGGCGGACGTTTGCCGGAAATTAAAATTTTAGGCGGTGGCCAATTATCAAAAAAATTAAGCTTTAAGGGACTCACAATCTCAGCTGGCGCCCAGGAAGCGATTGTAAAAAATAAAGGAACTATTAGTTAAATAGTTAATCTAAAAAAATGAATTGGTGGCAAAAGATTACGCAAATATTCAAAGTCAGAGAGCTAAGAAATAAAATTTTATTTGTCTTGGCTGTTTTTATTCTTTTTCGTTTAGTGGCCAATATTCCAGTTCCGGGTATTGACGCCATTCGGCTAAAGTCATTTTTTGAAGGTAATCAACTTTTTGGTTTGATGAATATGTTCACCGGTGGTGCCATGAGCAATCTTTCCATTGCGATGCTGGGCATGGGCCCGTATATTACAGCCGTGATTATTATGCAACTTTTAACGATGATTTTCCCGAAGTTAGAAGCGATTTACAAAGAAGAAGGTGAGGCTGGCCGACAAAAATTTAATCAATATGGCCGAATTTTAACGGTGCCATTATCAATATTGCAGGCTTATTCAATGATTATGATTTTACAAGCTCAGCAAATCATTGGTAAATTAAGCATTTTCCAGTTAAGTACGACAATTTTAACCATTACGGCCGGCACCTTATTTTTAATGTGGCTGGGCGAACTAATTTCAGAAAAGGGGATTGGTAATGGTGTTTCTCTTTTGATTTTCGCTGGAATTGTATCGGGTTTCCCGACAGAATTGAGACAAATTTTAGTTAACTGGGATCCGGCCAAGATTCCAACTTATATTGCTTTTACGGCTGTTGCCTTGTTGGTCATTGTTGGCGTGGTTATTATTACTGAAGGCCGGAGAAATATCCCAGTCTCTTACGCTAAGCGCATTCGGGGGAATCGAGTCTACGGTGGCGTTTCCACTTATTTGCCTTTAAATGTTAATCCCGCGGGCGTGATGCCAATCATTTTCGCTCTATCTTTTATGTTGTTGCCGGGAATGATCGGCAGTTTTTTAGCAAATGCCCAAACTTCTTGGGTAGCAACGGTAGCTAAGTTTTTGAGGGATTTGTTTCAACAAGGAGAATTGACCTATACGATTATTTATTTTTTATTGGTAGTCTTGTTTACTTATTTTTATACGGCGGTTACTTTTGATCCGAAAAATATTTCTAATAATTTGCAAAAAATGGGTGGTTTTATTCCGGGCATCAGACCGGGCCGGCCAACGACGGATTTTCTGAATTTTATTTTAAATCGCGTCTTATTGTTCGGCGCCATCTTTTTGGGCTTAATTGCTATTTCGCCAAGCTTGGTACAAGCCGGAACTGGTATTACCGCTTTCCAGGTTGGCGGTACTTCTGTTTTGATTGTCGTCTCGGTTGTGCTGGAAACTATCCGGCAAATTGATTCCCAATTAGTAATGAGGGATTACGAGGGATTTTAGGGGTCAGTTAGTCAGTTTTTCAGTTCGTCAGTTTAAAACTGATAAACTGAGAGCGGAGAGAAACTGATAAACTGAAAAAGATCTATGCCAGTAAAAGTGTACACTTTATTGGGCCGCGCCGGTTGCGGCAAAGGAACACAGGCCAAACTTTTAAGGGAAAAGTTTGGTTTGGTTTATATTGGCAGTGGAGAGATTTTGCGCGCTATAGGCAAAGAAGATAATTTTAATGGCAGAAAAATCAAAGCAGTTATCGACCAGGGAATATTAGCACCGGTTTTTTTAATTTTTCAGCAATGGATTAATCGCTTGAGTGAAATAAAATTATCGACGGGTGATGATTTTAAAGGAATAATCTTTGACGGTAGTCCGCGAAAATTAGTTGAGGCGCAAATGATGCAGGAAGCGATGGTTTGGTATGAGTGGGATAAAAATTTTAAAGCAGTTCTAGTCGATATTTCGCGGGAAGAAGCTTTTAATCGTTTAACTCGCCGTCGTCAATGCGCCAAGTGCGGCCAACTGATTCCATTTATTGGAGCGTATAAAGACCTAGTTGTTTGTGATAAATGCGGTGGGGAATTAGTGGTTCGCATAGATGACGCGCCAGAAGCAATCAATTTGCGTTTAGATTTATTTGATCGGGAGGTTATGCCGGTGGTTAATTTTTTTGAACAAGAGGGATTTTTGGTCAAAGTAAATGGCGAACAATCAATTGAGGATGTGCAGAAGGAGATATTATTTAAAATTAGATAGAGTTTTTCTCCTCGCGAATTACGAATTTTATCGAATTACGAATAGATGAAAAAGCAGTTGATAAGAAAAGATATTCTATACCCGGAACTAAGTTATCAAATTATTGGCGCTTTATTTGAAGTTTACAATAAACTCGGTTATGGTTTGCAAGAAAAATATTATCAGAAAGAAATTGCGGCAGTTTTAAAAAATTTAAGGGTTATTTTTAAAGAGCAAGTCGCGTATAAGATTGTGTTAGCAGATGGTTCAGCGATCAGATGTATTCTGGATTTCGTAATAGATAATAAGGTGGCGTTAGAAATAAAAAAGGGTGATAAATTTTTTAAAAGTAATATAGATCAGCTTTATAGCTATTTGAGGTTTAGCAGATTAGAGCTTGGGATTCTGGCAAATTTTACGAGCAGAGGATTACAATATAAAAGAATTATAAATTTGAAAAATAATTCGTAATTCGTTTTGATTCGTAATTCGAGAGGGATAATAAATGATTAAAATTAAAACCGAAAATGAGATAGAATTAATGCGCCAAGGTGGAAAAATCTTGGCGTCTGTTTTATCTAGCCTAGCCAAAGAAGTTAAGCCGGGAGTAGAAACTAAGCACTTGGATGAGGTGGCAGAAGCTTTAATTTATCAATATGGGGCTCTGCCGGCCTTTAAGGGGCACGAAGGTTATCCGGCTGTTTTGTGCACTTCGGTTAATGAACAAATCGTTCACGGCGTGCCATCTGACAGAAAATTGCTGGAAGGTGATATTATTGGTTTGGATTTAGGAATTATTTGGCCGCCCAGCTTAGCTGGGCTTAAGTCGGGTTCAGCTCGGTTGCCGGAAAATTGCGGTCATTGTGCTATGAGTCATGGTTGTTTTGGCTCGCCTCGTGGTGAGGGAATGTTTACGGACGCAGCGATAACAGTACCGGTTGGAGAGGTTAGCCAAGAAGCGGAAAAAATTATAAAAGCGGCCAAGGGAGCATTGCTTGTCGCGGTGGAAGCGGTTAGACCGGGCCGAAAATTAAGTGAAGTTTCCGCGGTGATTGAAAGATTTGTTAAAGAGCAGGGCTTTGCGCCAATTCGCGAACTAGTTGGGCATGGCGTTGGCCACCAGCTGCACGAAGAGCCGGAGATTCCAAATTTTAAGGCCAGCTGGATGAAGGATGTTGTTTTGAAAGAAGGAATGACTTTGGCCATTGAGCCGATGATTTCAGCCGGAACACATAAAATAAAAAAATCAAAAGATAAATTTGGCTATCTGACGGAGGACAATTCTCTCTCCGCCCATTTTGAACACACGGTGGCGGTGACGGGGAAGGGGTGCGAAATATTGACAAAGGTATAAAATTGTTATATAATTATAATACAGTTCATTTTATACAAACTTGTAAATGGTCATAGCCAAAAGGTGCTTAATTCAAGGCATTTTCTGGCTATGACCACTGACGGTCTGGTCCCAACTTGCGGGTAGCGAGAATATTATTTGGCAATTAGCCAAAAAGGAGGACATTATGGGTCAGGTTAACGAATTGAAAGATTTTACGCGTGGACAGCTTGATGCGGCTCTTATGAAAATCGGTCAAGACGCCGGAATGGGTACAGCGGAAGGCATCCGCGCTTTTCTTTCTGGCGAACTATCGGCTTCCAAGCCGGTCTGTCGTTGGAGAGAGCAAGACGGTGTCATTTATTTATCGGTTACTTCCGATGGTACGACAGGCTCCGATTGGATTAAGCGCCTAGAAGGCAATAGTTTCCGTATCGGAGATTACGCCAAAAGCCTGCTCCGCTCGCCGAATTTCAAACCGACCAAGGGCGTGA
>CAZYIG010000022.1:0-10133 GCA_964647205.1 uncultured Candidatus Saccharibacteria bacterium
CCTGCCGGTAGGCAGGGATTTGGATATTGTTTAGGATTTAGGATTTGGAAATTAGGATTTAATTTATTATAAGTTCCCCCGTCATGCTCGGGTGCAAAGTGCAATGATAAGCATAAGTTCCCGGCAAATCAAAAGTCTTAGTATAAGCTTTGCCCGGTGCCAGTTCGACGCTGCCCCAGCCTTCGCCAGTGACCGTATGCGGCTTGGTATCTTCATTATACCAAGTTACCTTAGCGCCTTGCTTAAGCGAATTTTTATTGGGCAAGAAAATGCCATCCCGAATAAAAACATTTAAACGAAAGTTTGGATCTGGCAATTTTTTCTCACCAAAAAAACTTGAGATATTAAAATTTTCCAACCAACCCGGCGCTTTGCTTAAATCAATTTGCTGATAATATTTTTCGGCTAGATCAATTGCTTTAAAATTAGTATAATTTTGAGCCGCCCAAGCACCGGCAACCACAATAATAATAAAAATAATTATCTTTTTCATATTACTTTTTGTTAGAGTTAACAATCATTACCAATCCCAGAAAAACTAGAATCAACGGCCAGTAGCTAAAAGCGTGCATCCGCATCCACGTTGGCGCGAAGCTATTAAACAAAAAACCTAAGCCTAAAATCAACAATACCCAGCCGAACAATCCGCTTCGGCGCTGATTTGAATTGTGATTATGAGGCTTAGGCTGTGGCTCATCCTTTTTGATATTTTCTCTAAACTCTTCCGCTTTTTCTCTGATACCTTGCGCTATTTCTTTGACTTTTTCTTCGGTTATAATGGCTGGTTCATTTGAGCTTTTAGGCATAATCAACCATAAAAGCAAATAAACAATAAAACCTGAACCGCCAAAAGCCACAATTAAAATAAAGAGCAGCCGGATAATAGTGGCATCAATATCAAAATAACTGGCTAATCCGCCGCAAACTCCGGCGAAAATTTTATCGGTCTGGGAACGATGAAGTTTTTTGTTCATATTTTTTTGATTAAATATTAAAGTGCAAATTTTTAATACTGTTAAATGCGCTATTTTTTACTATAAGATTCTATCAACGAGCCGATTATGAGACCAAAAAAGAAAATTATAACAACAGTCAAAAAAGACATTTTAAGTTCGTACGCAATATAGCACATTATTATAAAAAGACTTACCGGAATTGCGAATTTTTCTGGTATTGATTTTTTATCTTTTTTCTTTAAATGAATATTTAAAGAAAAAATAACTATCAAGACGGGAACAAGAATTATCAAAAACCCCATATAATTTTTTAATTTATTTATTATTTGAGATTATAACACAAAAAAATAGCTAAAACAAGGCTATTGGTAACCTAAAATGATATCGTCTCTGGATTAATTTTTTGCCCCAGAAGCTTACCGCCCAGTAGCTTAAACCTGTCTGTCTGATCGGTGGTATAAAAAAATCTTTTGGGTTTTTTCTTCGGCCTAATTCCGAGCTCCGAATGTCGCTTAAGATAATCTTCCAACCTAACAGGAACAGCTACATCGGCCGAAACTAACAAAATATCCGGATTAATAATTTGACGAATTTGTTTTTTGAAATAACCAAAATGGGTACAGCCGAGAATAAGCATGTCTATTTTTTTAGCTAGCAGAGGCTTTAAGTATTTTTCTAAAATGGCTCTATTTTCTGGTAAATTATAACGACCTTCTTCAACCAAAGAGACAAGCAGCGGGCAAACCTTAGTAAAAACTTTTACTTGACGATTCTTTTTTTTAAATTCCTTTTCAAATACTTTTGAGTCAACCGTTGTTTTTGTCGCCATCACACCAACCCGGCCATTATGGTTTTTGAGTTTTAAGATGGAATCTTCCACCGCTGGAATAATAACGCCCAAGACTTTTCTCTCCGGCCAAAATGTAGGCAGATATTGGCATTGAATTTTGCGCAAGGCCTGGCTCGAAGCAGTATTACACGCCAAAATAATCAGCTTGCACCCTTTGTTAAATAAAAAATCCGCAGCTTGGCAAGCAAATTGATAAATTTCCGCTTGAGACTTGTTACCATAGGGACTCCTGGCTGTATCGCCCAAATAGAGATAGTCGTATTTTGGCAAACGTTTAATCGTTTCCTTAAAAACTGATAAACCACCGAGCCCTGAATCAAAAAAGCCGATCATTTTATTTTTTATTAATATACTTCCACAAAGCAGCAATGCCCAAAACTAATAAGATGATAACCAAAACATAAGTAGTCCAGGAAAATAAGGCCAGACCGCCGCCGCCCATCATATAATTGTAATTCATCATATTTATCACCTCCTTCTCTATCTTATTATACCACTACAACATCAAAAACCGCCAAGATTATCTTGACGATTTTTAATTCACCGGAAGGCTCTTCCCATCACTAGTCTAGTTTCCCATTCCCGAGCTTAATCGCGCGAATTCAACAAAGAGAAAAGTAAAAAATATAACCATAATTGCTGGGGCAATTATTGAGATATAGTTTTTCTTACCCGGTCTGAAATAGCGCAGTAACAAAGAATTACTGACCACCGAAATGGAACTCAAAGCCATCGCCAACCCGGCTAATTCCGGTTTTAAAATTAAGCCGGCAAAAGCAAAAACGCGCGCCGCAATTGGAATGCCGATAATATTATAGAACAACGCGAAAAACATATTCTGTTTTATTTTGCTCATTGTCTGGCGGGACAGCTCGAAGGCGGCCACGACATCATTCAGATCACTTTTCATCAAAACAATTCCACCGGTTTCCATCGCCACATCAGTACCAGAACCCATGGCAATGCCAAGGTCAGCCTGAGCTAAAGCTGGGGCATCATTGATGCCATCACCCACCATTGCCACTTTTTTGCCAACATTTTGTAATTTTTTGACTTCGTTGGCTTTATCTTGCGGCAAAACCTCAGCTAAAACATTACTTATACCAACTTGGCTAGCAATGGCCCTAGCCGTGCGTTCGTTATCACCGGTAATCATATAGACATCAATCTTCATGGCTTGAAGTTTAGCAACAGCTTCTTTGGAAGTTTCCTTAACCGTGTCTGCCACGGCAACAATACCGATTATTTCTTTTTCTGTTGCTAAAATCATGGCTGTTTTACCTTGCCGCTCTAACTCGCTAAGATTAGCCTCAATTGACGAAACGTCAATTTGATTTTCTGCGATTAATTTTCTTGTACCTAAAATAATCTTTTCATTAATTAATGTTGCCTGGATACCTTTGCCTGGTATCGCTAAAAAATTTTCTACTGGCAATAATTCCAACTTTTCTTCCTCGGCATATTTTACTATGGCCTCAGCCAACGGATGCTCTGATTTTTTTTCAATGGAAGCAGCTATTTGTAATATCTTTTCCTCATTTCTTGAGTTTTTTGGAAATTGGAAATTGTCGCCCTGCGGGTGACCACCCGAAGGGTGGAAAATTGGAAATTCCGTTACTGATATTATATCGGTAACGGTTGGTTTACCTTTGGTCAATGTTCCGGTTTTATCAAAAATTACCGTATTAATTTTACAAGCTGCTTCCAGCGGCTCACCGCCCTTAATTAAGATACCGTACTCTGCCCCCTTGCCAGTGCCGACCATCAAAGAAGTTGGCGTAGCCAGACCCAGAGCGCAAGGACAAGCAATAACAATAACCGCCGTAAATGCCATCAAAGCAAAACTTAGCGGCGCACTAAGAACAAAAAACCAGATCAAAAAAGTTAAAATGGCTAAACTAATCACAATCGGCACGAAGTAGGCCGATATGCGATCGGCAAAATTTTGAATTGGCGCGCGCGAACCCTGCGCCTCTTCAATCAAGCGAATAATTTGTGCCAGCGTAGTTTCACTGCCAACACGCTTGGCTTCAAATTCAAAACTGCCAACTTTATTAATTGTGCTGCCAATTACTGTGTCGCCAACTTTCTTTTCAACCGGCAAACTTTCACCTGTTACTAATGATTCGTCCACGGCTGAAGACCCACGAACGATTACGCCGTCAACTGGAATTTTTTCGCCCGGCCGGACCACGACAATATCACCATGCCGGACATCTTCAATCGCAATATCCAACGTTTGTCCGTCACGAATTACTCTGGCTGTCTTGGCTTGCAATCCCATCATTTTTTTGATGGCATCAGATGTTTTGCCCTTGGTTTTAATTTCCAGCCACTTGCCCAAAATCACAAAGGTTATTAAGAAAGCCGCGGTCTCAAAATATAAGTCCGGAATTTTCCCCATTAACCCAATAAATGATTTATTGTTGATTACATAACTAATATAATTTATTGCGCTGTAAACAAAAGCTGTGGTTGTACCAATGGCAATCAAGCTATCCATGTTAAAGGTTTTCATTTTAAACGCTGACCAGAAACCCTTATAAAATCCTGCCCCGATGATAAATTGCACCGGGATAGTCAGAATGAATGAGATAATACCGATATATGGCGCTAACGTTTGGGCGCCAATCAGCCATTTGAAAAAATCAAATAGCATAAAATAGAACATCGGCAAACTCAGCCCCAAAGCTATCCAGAATTTCAGGCCGTAAGAATCAATCTCTTGCTGGCGTTTGCGAGTTTCATATTCGCGGTCTTTGGCGTCAACCTCTTCGGCTTTATATCCGGCATTAGCAACCGCCTCAGTCAACACTTTGGTGTTCGCTAAACTTTCGTCAAAAACCACTAAAGCTTTTTCCGCCGCAAAATTAACATTAGCACTAACTACACCCGGAACTTTTTTAAGAGACTTCTCAATAATACCCGCGCAGGATGAACAGTGCATGCCAAAAAGCGACAAATTTATTCGCTTATTTTGGCCCGAAAATACTGTCGGTTGATTTTGTTGCGCCGGAGTAATATTTTTTTCGTCTTTTACTTCTTGAGTCAATGACACGACTTTTTCCGGCAAATCTGTTTCTGAAACAATAGCCGCTTCATATTCTCCTGCGCGTTTTATAGCCGGAACAACTTCATCAACAGAATTTTCGTCAACATCCAAAACCAAACTGCCGCTGTTCTCTTTAGCGTTAATCTTAATTTCGCTGACCCCTGTTAATCCCTCCAGCTCTTCCGCAATAAGTTTCTCGCAAGAAGCGCAATGCATACCTGTAATTTTCAATTCTATAAGTTTTTTCATGTTAGGGATATTTATTTAATAATTGAATATGGAGTACCGGATAGAACGAGTTCCGCTTCTTTAATGCTAATTTCATGATCAGCCATGATTTCCGTTTCTCCGCCCTTTAGATTTATTTTAACATCCTGAACTCCAGCTATACGTTTAAACCGCGTTGTTGATAGTTTGACGCAAGCTTCACAAGTGAGACCTTTTAATTTGAATTTTGAGATTGTCATAATTTTAAATTTTGTTTAATAATTTTTTAATTACTCAACTATGATGGTTCCATAATTAATCATGCGCGTACCGCAGGTGATATCAAAGCTTCCCCGAGTTACAGGCGTGAATTCCATGGTGACAGACTGACCGGCTTGAAGCGGAACCGCGTTATTGTATAAACCGGGAATCATGATGGCATAACCGTAACCTCGGCCATCGTCTTTAACGTCAATGGCTAATTTTACTTTTGTGCCAACTTTAACTTTGAAAGAATTTGGCTGTAAATAATTACTGGCCGTGTAAGCAGCGTTAATTATTTGGGCATCGCCCTCAACCTTTGCAATGGTGTCCGTAGCGTCTTTTTTAATTTGCGCTCCGCCACCACAACCACCGCATCCTCCGCCACCACCAGCCGAAGCGCCGCCCCCGCAACGGACACCCTGAATTTGCTTGGGAACGGAATTAGAATTGTTTACTGTCGTCGTCGCGCCGGTGCCACTTTCATCCACGACAGAAAAAGAACCTCGGTACATTCCCATCGAACAAGAAAAATTAATACTGCCGGTTTCAGTCGGAGTAAATTCAATAATATTCTCTCCCGCCACTAGATTTTTCCGGATGTTAAATTTTGACATTATTATGCTACTGGCGCAGGAATACGGCGCTTGCGCATCAATGACCCATTTTACCGGTACGCCTTTTTTTACCGTAAATTCATTGGGGCTATAGCCAGAATTAGTTTCAATCATTTTGACAATTTGCTGACCATTTTCAATTGGCGGTAAAACCACATTACCAATAGTAGCCATTGTATTGGCCGAGTTGAAAGAACTAGCCAAAGCAGATAAACTGCCAGACCAGCCGGTTAAATTAAAACCGTTGCTAATGTTGAACATGGCCAGGGCCACGACCACCACGCCGGCAAATTTAAAAAATTTACTTGTCGTGGTTTTTTTTAATGCTGCTACCAATCCACCGATACTCAAAAGTCCCGGCGCTGTGCCTAAAGCGAAAAGTCCCATAATCAAAATACCAGCCGCGGGACTGCCCGAACTGATAGCGTAAAGCTGCATTGCTTGAGTAAATCCACAAGGCAAAAAGAAAGTAACGGCGCCAAGCAACATCGCTTTATTGTCGCTGTATTGACCGGAATTATTTTGAATACCAAGAGCTCGGCTTATGCCTTTGGGCAAAGTAAATTTTAAACGATTAATACCGGGAATAATATTAGTTAATTGCAATCCCATTATCAACATGACCGCGCCGACCAAAACCGTAATTACGCCCGTAACGAATGCTGATAATTGTAAAACCGAACCTAAAGCTCCGAGTAGAGCACCAAAGAACATATATCCACCAATCCGGCCTAAATTGAATAGGAGGTGCGGCCGGAATTTTTCTCTTGGTGTAGCTTGCGGATTAGCCTGAACATATTTAGCCGATACGCCAAGTACCAGTCCACCAACCAGCGCTAGGCAAGTTGAAAAACCGGCAGTTAACCCAATTAAAACTACCGCCCAAAGACTGACAGCGATCGAACTAGCCGGCAGATTAATGCCCGGAAGATTAAGTCCCTTGAGAATAAAATAAGCGCCGGCCAAAAACAGAAAAGCGATACCCAGCTCTTTATAATCCTGTAAATTTTTACTGAAGAAAGATTGTTTTTCGGCCACGCCTAAATCATAACCAGCGGTGCGAATTGCTTTAATAATTTCTTCTTTTAATGGCGCCTGTTGCGGCAAATAATAAATTTGCGCCGTGCCAGCTCGCCAGTTTATCTCGCATTTTTTGACATGCGGGACTTGAGAAATTGCGTCTTCTAACAATATCTCGCAAGAGGCACAATGCATGCCCTTGATAGGGGCTAATAATTTTTTTAAATTCATAGCTTTATTTTAACAGATAATAAGAAACAATAAAAACAAAAAACTGCAAATAGCACAGCTAAATTTATACAAGATAAACCTAGCGACTAAAAAGCAGTTCTAAAATGTAAGCTATTTTAATCTCTT
Organism: uncultured Candidatus Saccharibacteria bacterium; assembly: GCA_964647205.1. Lineage (GTDB taxonomy): Bacteria > Patescibacteriota > Minisyncoccia > Portnoybacterales > GWB1-42-6 > CAZYIG01. The sequence continues at coordinate 7,321 of CAZYIG010000022.1, forward strand.
ATGATAACCGAAGAAAGTAATTCAGTTTGTGTTGGTGAGATTGGATAATCGAATAAGACCGCATAATCAATGGAATTATTATTCACAATCTGAGCCCCGAATATTGATTGACACTCAATATTGTCAAATGAAAAATTATCTAAATTTATCGCGCCGGATTGTGAATTGTGATTATTTTTTTCCAGACAACAAGGCGCAATCGCGTGAGCTGGCGTGGCGCTAGATAGCATATAAGGACTAAAAACTGGCATTTCTTGGCAATCAGAAAAAGACATATCGGGCATCGTCATTGACGCCGCTTTCGCCATTTGCGGCATAAAGCAAAAATACCCGGCAAGTAAGCTGATTGTCAGAACTATACTAAATGAATATACAGTAATTTTCTTAGTTTTAGCCATCATTTTTTACGCTTTCATTATAACACGGGTTGTCAATCTAAGCAATGATTATCTTTTATTTTCTCTGGTAAAAAATTTTTCCTCTAACGCTGCCTAATCCACGCTTAACGGTTCAATAAAATTAAAATTAACCAGGGTTTTTCCATTGTCTGAGCGGGTAAATTTAACGACAATTACTTTTTGAGTAGTATCAATGTCCGTCCATCTTAGTTCTTGCTCCGACGGCGTTGGCGTGGAGCGATACTCTGCCACCACGCTATCTCTGTAAAAATTAAAAACTAAGTTATAGCCGTCATCTGTCGCGTAGGTTAAACCGCCATCCAGCGCCACGCCCTCATAATCGGCCAGCTCCATTTTGGGATAAAATTTCAACTTATCAAAAACTCTGGTGCTGACGCTGATTTTGTTTTTAAAAGTCCCCTCTTGCGCACTGACTTCACCCGGCTGAATTTCGTATTCTTCAATCAATTTGACCTCATAGCACTGGTTTATTAAATTGACCGCTTCTTGGCGCTTAACAAGATATTTAGCCGAGTCTTTTATATCAGCGATATTGATTCTAAATTCTTTTTTAATTCCGCTATTTTGGCTGGTTGCGCAATCTAAAATATCAGCTCGGCATTCGCCCCGGAAAAATTTCCATTCTTCACATTCGCGGCCATTGGCAAATTTACAAACGCCGTATTGACCACCCGTTTCGTCGGTCTTTATTTCTAAGGTGCCGCCCTTGTCAACGCAATTAGTTGAAGCCGGATTGGCCAAGCCAACGCTTTTTTCCCGCTCTGATTTTTCTTCTCCGCAACCGCTAGTTGGCACGGAAGAACTGGGATTGCCATGTTTAACCCAGCTGCCTTCCTGACAAAGCCAAGTGTCCTCGTCTCCGTCCAAAAAAAATCTAACGGCAAGAGTTCCGCCAACCAGAATAATTAATAAGATTATAATCCCCCACAATATTTTTTTGTTCATTTTCTTAATTAAATTAATTAACTGATTTTAAGCCTGCCATAACCCATGCAGGTTGCAATAAGCCCGAGTAATCAATTGGAGTGGAGAAACATTAAACTCCGCTGCTGGCGTTTCTCCCGGCTTCAGGTATTTACGATCCACTTCTCCATCAAAAATAATTTCAATCCATTCAATATAATGGCTAGCTGTCATCGGGTGGGGTTCTAATCCAATCTTAATTTTCACGCTTTTATCGGTTTTTTCAATCACCGGCACATGCTTTTCTTTTGAGGCGTCAACGGTGTTAGCGGTTAATAAATTCATGGGCTGACCACAGCATACTAGCTCGCCGCCGCCCACGTGAACAACTTCAATAATATTCCCACAAACTTCGCACTTATATATTTCGTTCAAATTTTTTACCATCTACTCTTGTCGTCATCCTGAGCGATAGCGAAGGATCTTTAATAATAGATTCTTCGGTCGAGATACTCCCTCAGAATGACAAAAAATTATATCTAAAAATCCAATAGATTTAATCCGATATCTTCATTATACTTCCTTCCCGCCTCTCCGTCGATTGCCTCAATCACGCCCTCAAAGGTGCCACTGATAATCGCGCTGGTTAAATGGCCGCCAAAGGCTTGGCAATTGACATCGCTGATGACCGCGTGCAAATGCAAATAAATTTCCCCATTCATTTGCGAGATATTGCCCAAGATCGAAACTAATTCAAAGTCGCCTAAAAATTCTTTGGGAAAATACTTTTTAGTTTTAGTATTAAACAGCCCCAGCGTTATTTTATCTGCCGCGCCTAGTCCTGATATGCTTCCTAATTTTATATTATTCGCCCGGCAAAAATTTTTAAGCGCCTCAACTAATTCCTCGCCTTTCTCGCCTCGCACGATATATTTATTGCCGAATTGTTTGTAGGTCATAATTTTAATGTCTAGCCATAAACCTTTATTTTAAAATATACTTTAATTATTTTTAATATCCACCCAAAGAGAAATAATTCCCAATGTTAAAAAAAGTATCGCTTCTGGCCAATTCTGTTTTTGAAAGGCCTCAATTAAAGCTAAAGAGAAAAGGTGTCAGGTACCATTTTTAAAATTGGCGGGGAGAGGGATTCGAACCCTCGAGCCCTTGCGGGCCACTCGCTTTCTCCCGAAAATATATTTTCTGCAAGGCGGAGAGGGAGGGATTCGAACCCTCGAGCCCTTGCGGGCCACTCGCTTTCCAAGCGAGCGCACTCGGCCTCTATGCGACCCTTCCAAAATAAATAACTTCGTTATTAAATCCCTCCCGCCTGCCAGCGCCTGAAGCGCAGGCTGATGGCGGGCAGGCCTAACCTCCCTTTTGTAAAGGGAGGTTAGGCTACTATATTTTCGTACTTTTCGTAATTTTTCGTAGTTTGTAGGGTTTTTAGCACTCTCCCCCATAGACTGCTAAATCAATTCTAATCATCTG
>CAZYIG010000023.1:0-10076 GCA_964647205.1 uncultured Candidatus Saccharibacteria bacterium
CCTTCCTGTTCTTATTATGGGCTAATGGCAATAAAACAATATGGATTTTTTAAAATTATTTTTTAAAAATTATCCTAAAATATTTAGAATTTTATACAATTTATTCGGCTCAACTTTCGTTGGTAAAAATCCACAAAGATTTTTGGAAGGGCATAGTAAAAATAATATAATAATAAATTTAGGTTCGGGTACAAAAAAAATTTCCGAAGAGACAATTAATTTAGATTTTTACCCTTTTGTCAATGTTGATATTGTGGCCGATGCCACTAAGTTGCCATTAGCTGATCAATCGGTAGACATAGTAATCAATGAATTCATGTTAGAGCATATTGAAGCACCGGATAAGGTAGTAGATGAAATTGTTAGAATAATCAAACCAGGTGGACATGTTTATTTAACAGTACCATTCGTTGCTAGTTTTCATTCTTCGCCGGACGATTTTTATAGATGGAGCAAGCAAGGTCTAAGATGTTTAATGAAAGATTTTGAGGAAATTGAGTGTAAAATTCGCTGCGGCCCTACTAGCGCCTTGGTTTATGTTCTAAGCGAATGGTTAAGCACATTAATCAGTTTTGGTTGGATAAAATTACAGCAGCTATTTTTTATTTTTTTTATGGTTGCATTTTCACCGCTAAATTTAATTGATTATTTAATTTATAAACTGCCGACAAGTGAAAACATCGCTTATGGTTTTTATTTTATCGGCAAGAAAAAATAAATGTTTAAAAAGATAACTTTTTTTGTTAGAAATAATTATCTGGTAATTTTAGCGGTATTTTTGGTGGGAATAATTTATATCGCGCCCAGTCTGATTTTTATTTGGACGTTGGGCGATTCTTACAAAGGAATACCAATGATGCAAACGTCTGACGAAGAGGCTTATCTCAGTCGAATTCATGAAATATTAGACGGTCACCCGATGGTTGGTTCATTTTCTTTTTTTGAGTATAAAAATCAGATGCCTCTTTCGCCGCCTACCGGAGAATTTTTTTATGCCTTGCCATCTTTGATTTTTGGCGTATCGCTAACTAATGTTTTAATCGCTAGCCATTTTGTTTTGCCGATAATTCTTTTTTTATTAATTTACACTTTAATCAGATGGCTTACTGCTAATCTATCTTGTTTTTCTAATAAATTTAATGCTGTAGCCGGGGCGCTTTGGGTGGTATTGGGTTACGATTTAATTGATTTTCGCAGTGTTTGGAATTTTTTGACAAGTAAAGAAAAATTTTTGTCTGGTTCTCTTTTGCTTTGGGCTCGGCCGGTTAATCCGATTTTAGGCGCGATTTTTTTATTTTCTTTTCTGTTGCTTCTATGGGCATTATGGCATAAAACTAAATATCGCAAAACCTGTATTGTCTTTGCTGGTTTGTTTTTAGCTTTGATGATGGCAAGTTATTTTTTTAGCTGGGGCATGGCGCTGTCAATCTGGGGAGTTTTAATAGTGATTGCTTTGGCTAAAAAAGAGTGGATAATAATTAAATCTTTTTTTGGAGTATTGCTAGCAACCTTATTTTTTTCTTCACCTTATTGGTATATGTCGTGGCAAGCCAGCCAAAGTCCATGGTATCATGACTCAGTTTTGCGTATGGGGCTTTTTTATACCCATTATCCCTTGCTCAATAAACTGATGTTGGTGGTTTTGGCGCTTTATTTGGCTTTAACCGGTTGGTCGTTATTTATAAAAAATCGGCCGTTTAGTTTTTCACTTGGTTATTTAAGAAAATTTTTTGATAGTTTTCAGACTTGGCATTGGTTTTGTTTGGCTTTTGTTTTAGGCGCACTTTGGGCTTACAGCCAGCAGATTGTTACCGGCATTACTATTTGGCCATATCATTTTGTTCAATATTCAATTCCGTTAGCAATTATGGTGATAATGGTTCTGTTATTTAATGTCATTAAAGAAAAATCAATTTATCTCTGGGGTGGGGTTGTGGGATTAATAGCTATTGCTTCTTTACTTTGTGGGGTTTATACACAAATGGGCGCTTATCAATACAGAATTTTTCGTAATGTAAATGTTCAGCCGTATGTCGAAGCTTTCAATTGGTTAAATCAGCAATCTAAAGATTGCGTGATTTTGACTAAACAGAATGTCAAAAAAAATGCGAAATTAACTTTACAGATTCCTGCTTTTACTCATTGTAACAATTTTATTAGTACTGCTGGCATATTTTCATTAATGCCTAACGACCGCGTGTTATTTAATTACATGGTATATTTACGTATGAATGATATTAAGCCGGAAAATATTGAAAGTTATTTGGTTAAAAATCAGGGTGAAATAAGGGCTAATCTTTCTTCCAATTGGAAAGGGCGATATAACGTAAAAGATTTTCCAGATTTTTCCGACCCATTGCTGGAAGAAAGGATAAAAAATTTTCCGCGGGATTATCGGGAATTTTATGCCAAAGATTTTCGTCAAACTTTAAGCAAATACCGATTGGATTATATTTTGTCTGATGGATCGCTTTCTCCAAGTATCCAAACTGAATTATCGGGGTTAAAAGAGGTTTGGAATTCGAATGATGTTTTTATTTATAAATTTTAATAGCCGACTAGCGAATAGGCATGACCCGCTCCTGGATAGTTTATTTTTAATTGAATATCAACCGCTAGCATAAATTTTTTTAAAATTAGCCAATATTTTGGTTATGCCCAATAAGTTGGGCGATTCCATAAATTGAAGAGAAAAAATTATGAAAATTATTTTTATTGTTACTAAGCTTAACTTTATTGGCGGCGGTGAAAATCATGATATTATCATAAAAATTCGTGGGTTGCAGGAAAGAGGTCATGAAGTGACGGTAGTGACTACTTTTTCTAAGTCTAATAATATTCCCTCGAATATTACTTTTCGTGTTATTGAAGAACAAGTGCTCGGTAACGGACTTTTGGGGTTGCAAATTTTCATAGCCCGAGTTTTAAAAAAGTACGCTTCGCTGACCGATGTTTTTTATTTGATTAATAGTTCGTTTCTTTTCGGAGCTGGTTGGTATCGGCTAAGCGTAAGAGGCAGCAAGCCGATTGTAGCTGATTTAAACGGTTACGCTGATTTTGTGGAAACCTACTACAAGAAAGAACCACTATATCCATTAGCATATATACTTTACGAGCAAAGTTTCTTGCGAAAAATAAAACATTGGTTTCGCGTTTCGCTGGAGCGTTCACTCGGCGTTTATTTGATAAATCATTTTGATGCAATTGTTATTATGACTAAGACAATTGCGCAATATTATGTTAAGGTGGGAGTAAAAAAGGACAAGATTACAATTATACCAAGTCCTCATGACATTCAGGCATTGCAACAGCAACCGCTTCAAGACAATCCTTTTTCAAGTTATCCCAAGGATATGTTTCATATTCTTTTTACCGGTCGTTTCCATATTGATAAAGGTGTTGATATATTGATTAAGGCATTTTCTCAATGTAGCCGTCTTGACGCCATGCTTCATCTTGTCGGTGACGGTCCAGAGAAAGCGATGTTAGAAGAGATGGTTAATAAGTGTGGACTAAGCGAAAAAGTAAAATTTTATTCATGGAGAGAGCCTGGTAAGTTGATTGCTTTTTATCAGCATGCTGATTTGTTTATACATCCGGCTCGTTTGCCTGAACCTTTAGTTAGAACCACTGTTGAGGCCATGGCTTTTGGCTTACCGTTGGTCGCCACCGATACTTGCGGAGAAGAATGGTTCGGTAAGGAAGTGGCGAAAACATTCTCTTTGGGTGATATTGATGCATGTGCTAAAGCAATAGAAGACGCCTATAATGATAAGAATTTTAGAGAAGGAGCTAGAATTAACAGTATAAAAAGAGCAAAAGAATTTGATTATCGGAAACAAATAATTAATTTAGATAATATTTTAACTCACCTTCATGGCTAAAAAAACAGAAACTATTTTTATTACCGGACACTTAGGCTTTGTGGGCAAACCAACCGTTAAACGATTGTTGGATTTGGGGCATAAGGTTATAGGATGCGATATTATTGAGGGGAATGATATCAGGGATTATGGCCGGCTTTTAAAAATGATTAAGCCGGGTATGAGGATTCTTCATCTGGCGGCAGTGTCAACTTTTTGGGGAGCCGATGCTGACCCGATAAATGCTTTTACCAGTAACGCGCTAGGTACAAAAAATATTGTTCAAGCAGCTAAAGAAAAAGGAGCGGAACGAGTTGTTTATTCTTCAACTGGTTCAGTTTATATGCCCATTATTGAGCCGCCGCCATTGACCGAGAATCTTCGGGCGATGGGCAATTCTCATTATGGTTGTTCAAAAAGATTGGGCGAACTGTATCTTCTGCAAAAGAATGTGCCATATGTTATACTGCGCTACGCTCATCTTTACGGTCAAGGAAAAGAAAAAGAAGGCGCTGTGGGCGGGTTTATTGATCGCATGCGTCGGGGAGCGGCGCCAGTTCTTTATGGCGGTAAGCAATCTAATGATTTTTGCTATATAAAAGATATTGTGCAGGCTAATGAATTAGCCTTATTTACACGGAATCTTAATGAGATTTACAATATTGGTACGGGAGAAGAAACTACTACCGAGGAAATATTTAAAATTATGCGAAAGATTAGCGGCTATAATAAAGCTTTTGAGCATAAGGAGCAGCGGTCGGTTGATGCTACTAGATTTTTTTATGACATATCCAAAGCGCGAAAACTTTTGGGGTATAATCCTCAGTGGAGTTTAAAACATGGGCTTGAGGATATGTGGAAATTAATATGAAAAGACCATATCAGAATTTTTGGGGAAAACAAAAAATAGGTAAAGACTGCACTTTCGGCGCCTTTGTGGAACTAGGCGATAGTGTGGTTATTGGAAATAACTGTAAGATTGAAGCCTTTGCCTTTATTCCGCCCGGCGTGACTTTGGAGGATGAAGTTTTTATTGGCCCCCATGTTTGTTTTACCAACGATAAGCATCCGAAGGCTCGCGGGGAATGGATTTTATTAAAGACTTTGGTCAGGCAAGGTGCGGCTATTGGAGCTAACGCCACAATCTTACCCGGTCTTACTATTGGTAGAAATGTCGTTGTTGGTGCAGGTTCAGTGGTGACGCAAGATATTCCGGATAATGAAGTCTGGGCTGGCTCGCCGGCCAAGAAAATAAGATAAAGATATGAAAATACCTTTATATAAAGTCATAATAGGCACGGAAGAGACAACGGCGGTTGAGCGGGTGTTGAAGGGTGGCCAGCTGGCTCAGGGCAAGATAGTTGAACAATTTGAAAATAATTTTGCCAAATTCATCGGTGTAAAATATGCTTGCGCTGTGGCCAACGGAACAGCGGCGTTGCATTTGGCATTGTTGTCTTTGGGTATAAGCAAAGGAGATGAAGTTATAACAACTTCTTTCTCTTTTATTGCTACGGCTAACGCCATTTTATATACCGGTGCTAAGCCGGTTTTTGTCGATGTCGATGAGAAGACTTTTAATATCAACCCGGAATTAATAGAAGAGAAAATTACTTCTAAAACCAAGGCTATATTGCCGGTGCATCTTTATGGTTTGCCCGCCAACATGGAGCAGATAATGAAAATCGCTCGCAAGCATAATTTGTTAGTTGTGGAAGATGCTTGCCAGGCGCATGGAGCCGAGATAAACGACAAAAAAGCCGGCTCAATCGGCGCGGCTGGCTGCTTTTCTTTTTATCCGACTAAAAATATGACTACCGGAGAAGGTGGCATGATAACTACTAACAGCTCTACTCTTGCCCAAAAAATACGTCTTTTACGAAATCATGGCATGCGCGAGCGGTATCGGCACGAAGAAATCGGTTTCAATCTAAGAATGACCGATATTGAAGCCGCTATTGGCCTTGAACAACTCAAAAAGCTTTCTTTAATGAATAAGAAACGCGCAAGCAACGCTTTATTTTTGTCCAAGCAGCTTAAAAATATTGAGGGTATTTTGACGCCTATTGTGCCACAAGGCATTAAGCATGCGTGGCATCAATACACCATCAGAGTTACGCCCTCTTACAAATTAACCCGGGAAAAATTGATTGAACGGCTGAGCGCAAAAAAAATCGGTACAGCGATATATTACGCGGTGCCGATTCACTTACAACTGGCATACAAAAATCTTGGCTATACGGATACATTACCGGTTACCGAACAAATTTCCAAGGAAGTGCTTTCTATTCCAGTTCGCCCCGACTTAACAGTTGATCAGTTAAAATATATCATTGATCAATTTTAGTTGGAACGCAGGACGAATCATCTTGAAATAGCGATTAGATTCATTTTTTTGCTAGTAAATCCACTAATGGTTCAACATCTTGAGCCATTTTTGCGTCAAATTTTCGGTCTTAGTCATTTTAAAGATGCCTTATCATCGCTTGGTGTCATTGATATGGGCCTTGTCTTTTTAGGTTAGGTAACCGTGTTGTGATGGTAAAAATAAGTAAAAACTGGGCAAGTCATTTAATTATTGACACCTATTGACACTTTGGATTATAATAAGAATAGGGATATAAATTAATATAAATGGATCAATTTAAGGGTAAAAAAATATTAATTTTTCAGCAACGCGGCTGGGCTACTAGTATCGGTCATTTTTTGGCTAAAAAGTTTCAAGCCCAAGGCTGTGAGCTAGCCGCCCTGACTTTAAAAAAATCAACGCATAAATTTATTTGCGAGCAGGCTGAAGTTAAGTATTCGCAGGTTATTAGCGTTGACGATATTTATGAATATCCAGAAAAATACTTAGACAATGAAGAAATAACTTTTGAGCAAATTTGCGGTGAATTAAAAATTGACTCGCTCTGGCCTTTAATCTATAGTGACCGCCATTTGGTGCGTTCTTACGGAGAAAAATATTATTACAGTTATCGCCAGCATGTTTCCGATGAATATATCTCTTTATATATTAAAGCATATTATAAAGTCGTACGGGATTTGCTAGTCAATTTTAAACCGAGTTTAATTTTGATTCCAGCTTTTATCTTTGAAGGGCATGTTATATTAGAGCTGTTAAGCAAAAAATACGGCGTTCCTTTAATCGCGATTGTTACCGCCAAAGTGCCGGGCTGGAGCGTTTTTGTAAATGATTATGTGGTTGAAAAGTGCCGAATGTTTGATCGGCTTGATCAGCTTAACAATCATCAAGCCGAATCCGCTAATCGGGAGAAGGCTAAAAAATTTATCAGCCAATTCAGAGGAAAATTTATTCGTCAGACTTATATGCCTGATAGTAATAAAAAGATTAACCTAATTAAAAAAATTCGTGCCGAGTTGTCATTGTTTAAGCAGATTTTAAACTGGTATTTTAAGCCAAACATAAATTTTGTAAAAACTTTCGGCCCAAGCCAAGATTACCGTTCGCCGCGTTATATTTTAAGAGACCATTATTATTTTAAAAAGTATAAAAAATTCGCTGAAAATTTTAATTATTATCCGTTTGAACGGTTAAAAAAATTTGTTTTTTTCCCTTTGCAATTCACGCCGGAAGCCAGTGCTGATTTAATTTGTCCGATGTTTAATAACCAAGTGGAGTTGGCTAGGCAATTAGCGATGTCAATGCCTGACGATTATACTCTGGTCGTTAAAGAGCATCCACAGATGATTGGCCTTCGCGCGCCCTCGTATTTAAAACAGCTCCAGCGAACCGCTAATGTAAAAGTAATTGATTACCGCATTTCTTCCGAAGAGGTATTAAAAAAGATGAATCTAATAATCGCCAATTACAGCACGGCTATTTTTGAAGCTGCTCTTTATAAAAAACCAGCCATTGTGCTTGGTGACTCCGGTTTTTTTAAGCGCTTACCGAATGCGACTAAGCACTCGGATTTTTCCACTATGGCTGCGGCGATTAAACGGGTCTTGCTTTTAGACTTAAATACAGTTGAATATGAACGACAATTGGAAAATTATTTGTCCGCGGTTTATGATACTGGCTTTGATTTTGATTATAATAAGGCGTGGTATTACGGCGGTGAAGACCTAGAAGAGCTTTGGCAACTATATTACCAAGAAATTAAGCGCGTTTTAAATTTATAGCATTATGGTAAATCATGAAGAAATAAAATCAAATGCAGTTTATACCACTAACGAAGCTCAAAAATTACTGAAAATCAGCAGCAGCACCATTAAGCGTCTTTTTAAAAAGGGTTTAATTCGGGCTAATAAAGTTGGCGGCCAGTATCGGATTTTAGGCAAGGAAATTTTGCGTCTAGTTTCGCCGGAAGTTGAACAAAAAGCCATAAAATCTTATCTTAATATAAAACAAAAAGTGGTGGGCGAGATTAATAAATGGTAAAGTTATAGTAGCATTTATGATGTTACAAAATAATAAATTAATAAATTTTTCAAAGATTTTTTATAAAGCTTACTGGGGATATAAAAAACAGATTTTAGCGTTAATGACGCTGGGATTTTTGAGCAGTTTGCTTGAGGGCATCGGCATTAATGTCGCTATTCCTATTTTTTCTTTCCTTTCGGGTACTAGCAACAAAGCCAGCGATTTTATTTCCGAAATAATTGAAAATTTTTTCGGTTTTTTTCAAATAACTTATAGTTTAAAGTATTTATTCATTTTTGTTTGCGGTTTGCTTATCTTCAGGGTTTTGGTATTACTCTTATCAAATTATATCAAAATTAAAATCACGGCTACTTATGAAGAAAAAACCAGAGGGGAATTATTTAAGCTTACCGCTGAAGCTAATTGGCAATATTTGCTAAAACAAAAATTGGGCTATCTGGAAACTATTCTAGTGACTAATGTTAAGTATAGCAGTCTATTATTACAACATATCAGCAATAGTCTAATGATAGTGGCGAGCCTGATTATTTTTTTGTTGGTCGCCATAAATATTTCCTGGCAGATTACCGTAATCACTTTAATTTTAGGTGGATTGATATTTGTGGCCTTCAGACCTTTCCTCTATAAAATTAGAAGATTATCCAAGGAAAATGAAAAAATTAACCGGCAGACAGCTCATCATATTAACGAGAATATTTTGGGTATGAAAACAATAAAGGTAATGTCGGCCAACAGTAAAATAGTTGATAAGGCCAAGGAATATTTTAAAACTTTGAGGGAGCTAGTTATTAAAACTAATTTTTTAAGTATTGCTACCGATGCTTTAATCCAGCCAATCGGCCTAGTTTTTGTTTTTATAATTTTTGCCATTTCTTACAAAACTAACGCTTTTAATTTTGCCGCCTTGGCTGCTATAATTTATTTAATTCAAAGAATATTCACTTATGGCCAGCAATTACAGTCAACTCTGTACGCCATGACTAATTCTTCCTCGTATGTTAATAAAATGCTTGAATATCGGGATGAAGTAGCGAAGAATAAAGAAATTGATAACGGCACCGACGCTTTCAGTTTCAACGATTATTTAGAGTTTAAAGATGTTGGTTTTTGTTATGATAATGAAAAACAAATTTTAAATAATGTTCGTTTCTCTATTAAAAAAGGAGAGATGGTCGGCTTGATTGGTCCGTCAGGCGGTGGTAAAACTACTATCGTAGATATAATTTTACGCTTGTTCAATCCGGTTAAGGGTGAGATTCTAATAGATGGTAAAGATATAAATAAAATTAATATTAATGAATGGCGAAAAAATATCGGTTATGTTTCCCAAGATATTTTTCTTAAAAATGACACTATCGTCAATAATATAAAATTTTATAATGATTCAATAACTGACGAAGAAATGACGGAGGCGGCGAGAATGGCTAATATTTATGATTTCATACAAAATTGTCCTGATAAATTTGAAACTGTTATCGGAGAAAGGGGACTGCTGTTATCGGCTGGGCAAAGACAGAGAATCGTTATTGCCAGAATTTTAGCCAGAAAACCCCAGCTTTTGATACTGGACGAAGCAACTAGCGCCTTGGACAATGAATCGGAAATGCAGGTTCAGAAAGTTATCGAAAATTTAAAGAATAAGACGACCGTATTGCTAATTGCGCATCGTTTGTCTACGGTTATGCATTGTACGAAATTATTGGTTCTGCAAGACGGAGAAATTAAGGAGCAGGGTTCGCCGGAAGAGTTGTTATTGGATGAAAAATCTTATTTTTATAAAGTAAGTAATATAAGAAATAATTAAA
>CAZYIG010000024.1:0-10037 GCA_964647205.1 uncultured Candidatus Saccharibacteria bacterium
CTGGAGCAATCAATCGGAGTTTTGTTCAAAAAAGGTTCGAGCTTCGTTCAGCAATTGCGACCAAGTTGTACCGACTTATATTATATGGTAGACTGGTAGTATGAACCGAAGAAAAGAAAAGGCTATAATATTGCGAAAAAAAGGTTACTCCTATAATATGATCTCGGAAAAGCTGAATATAAGCAAAGGCACATTGAGTTGCTGGTTTAAAGAAATACCTTTTATTCCTAATAAGTTAGTTATAGAAAGAATTAAAAAAGGGCCCTTTAAATCAGGACAAATTAGACATAATCAAAGAGTCAAGGATATTGCCAAGATTAAAAAGCTTGCAAAAGAAGAGATAGGCACTATTACAAAAAGAGATGTATGGATGATAGGAGTAGGGCTATACATCGGCGAAGGCTCTAAATCATTTGAGACAGCTCAAATTAGCAATTCAGATCCTGATATTATTGAGTTAGCTGTTAAATGGTTTAAAAATATTTGCGGTCTAAAAAACGATAATATTACAATTGTGATGCATCTTTATCCAGATAATAATGAGAAAAAGTGCGTTAATTATTGGAAAAAAATCACTGACCTCCCAATCAAGCAATTTAGGAAAACCCAAGTAGATAGGAGAACTAACAAGTCAAGCAATAAAAGAAGAAAATTACCATATGGGACCGTCCGTTTATCTATTATAAGTAACGGTAACCCGGATTTTGGAGTTAACCTACACCGAAGAATAATGGGTTGGATAGAAAGCAGTTTAACCAAAATTAAAAATAACAAGCGGGTATCGTATAGTGGCTTTTATGGGACCCTTCCAAGGTCCAGAGGGGAGTTCGATTCTCCCTACCCGCTCATAGAATAAAGTAGCCATCCCATGGTCTGCTTTATTCATTCTTTTTGTAATAAAAAACAGGCGGGGTGGGCGCCTGTTTGGCAGTTTTTTCTAACTGTTATTTCACTTGAGGTTTTTCTCTTTTTATAAGCAGATTAACCTCAAAAAGTTTTACCGGGCAAGTTCTTTTACTGGAGACTATCTCATCCAAGCAGATATTGATTCCGTCAACATACTCTGTTTTTGCTTTAGGCGGCCAACCGTATTTATTTCTAATAGATTTTCCTTCGTCGATCCACGCGATACCTGTGGCGCAAAATATCCTCTTAACTTTGCCTCCACCTTCACTGTTAGTTATTTTGCCCTCAATCTCAAAGAAGGCTAGAATTACACGAGGTTTGTCATTTGCTTCTTTCCAATTCACGCCCTCTTTCGGCTGATAATTGACACCATCGAAATAACGCCCGCCTACTACACACCAATCTCCTATAGACAAATGGTTGTAGGCTGTCATATCGGTTAGAACGGCATCTTTTTCATAAAATTTAATACCGATTTCCTGAAAACCGATTGCTACCCTGCCAAAATGATCCATAATGTATGTTCTTGAAAAGAACTGCTTTAAATTGTTGCTCTCAAAGTCATTCATTTTCTCCTCCTTGCACTCAAGTAGTTTTCCCGCACTGGGAATACCGCGCACCGCGGCTTTTTTGGTTGTTGCGCCACCCGCGCAAGTTATTAAGCAATATATGTGAGAATGGCTAATTTGTCAACGAAAGGAAATCCCGCAAGCCCCCAAATTGCTGACCGACATTTTTCTGTGGTATAATTTGAGCGAGAGAGAGATGAAAAAGCATTTTCATCCCCGAACGAGCGATAATTATATTATGTATATAATTTGGGTGAGCGAGGAGAATAAAAGTACCAATTTTTATTCTCGAACGAATCCAAATTATATGTGATATAATTAAAGCGCTAATTATCTAAACTATAATTTTTTATTAATGGAACAAGATAATAACCTTAAAAACAATAACTTTTTATATAAGATCCGCCTCTTTAAAGACTGCCAAGACTATAACCTCAGCCTATGGGAATGTCCCAGTTTTATCTTTTTAGTTTTGGGTATTCTCAATATTGTGGCGATGGTCAGCACTTATTTTATTGCCAATCGCTATACCGAACAACCGGAAATAGTAGCCTTGATTGTTATCGCTATTTCTACTTTTATTTTTCTTCTCTCTCACTCAATTACTCAGGGCTTTGATAAGCTCGCCCAAGCCAATAAAATGAAAACTGAATTCGTAAGCATCGCTTCGCACCAATTGCGAACGCCTCTCTCGGCTATCCGCTGGACATTAAACTTGATAAATGACGGCCGTATTTCAAGTCCGGCTGACATGAGTACTTACTTAAATCTGGTTAAAGAAAGCAACGAAAGAATGATCCGGCTGGTTAATGACTTGCTTGATGTTTCCCGGGTAGAAATGGGCCGAATGACTTTCTTTCCCAAGCAAACTAATATTTATGTTCTGGTTGAAAAAATTATTAACGCTTCCGCTCCTTTTGCCAAAGCTAACAATGTTAGCTTAAGTATGGAAGCGCCCGAAACGTTACCGAATGTTCTGACCGACCCGGAAAAAATTTCCATCACCATTCAAAATTTAGTTGATAACGCCATAAAATATACCCAAGAAAAAAGCGAGGTAAAAGTTTCATTGGAAGCTGACAGTAAATTTGTGAAAATCTCCGTCAAAGACAAAGGTGTTGGTATTCCGCAGTCACAGCAAAAACACATTTTTAAAAAATTCTTCCGGTCCGATAACATTATGAAAAATCAAACCATTGGCACCGGATTGGGATTATTTATTGCCCGATCAATTGTTGAGGGCAATAAAGGAAAAATTTGGTTTGAGTCAAAAGAGGGAGAGGGGACAACATTCTTTTTCACCTTGCCTATTTATAAATAAATTGCTCGCCGACTGGCGGCCGCTGACTACCGCTTTCGTATTCTGGCGGTAGACCGTAGCCCGTAGACGGTAGCTAAATAAAAATGAAAACCATCTTAATTATTGAAGATGAACCGACTCTTCAAAAGACAATGAGCTTAGCTTTGACTCAAGAGGGCTATGATGTTAAAAACGCGCTTGACGGAGAAATTGGCTTAAAATTAGCCAAAGAAATTAAGCCGGATTTAATTTTGCTTGATTTAATTTTGCCGAAAATTGACGGATTTGAAGCGTTGGAAGACTTAAAGAACAATGATATTACCAAAGAAATTCCTATTATCGTCCTGACTAATCTTGAAAGCACTCAAGAAATCGAACGGGCGCTAGTGATGGGAGCAACAACGTATCTCGTAAAAGCCAACTACGACCTCAAAGATATTATTCAAAAGATTAAAGAGACCTTAAAATAACTTAATGAAAATTGATCCACTGCAACTCAAAGCTTTTTTACTTGATAGCGGACTCATCAATAAAAAGCAACTCGAAAAGGCCGAAAAAGAAGCTACGGAGAAAAACGAAAAACTGGAAAATGTTCTAGTCGCTTCAGGCGAAATAAAAGAAGATGAGCTGACTAAGCTCAAGGCCTATATCTTGGGTATTCCTTTTGTTAATCTGGAAGAAGAAAAGATTCCACCGGAAATCCTTCATATTATTCCCGAACCCATCGCCCGGAAACAAAATATTGTAGCTTTCCGCAAATCAGGCCGGAATTTAGAGGTCGCGATGCTTGACCCTGATGATCTGCAAACTGTTGAATTTATAAAAAAGAAAGCCAATCTGAAGATTTTGCCTCGGCTGACTTCCGCGGAAAGTATTAAAAATGTTATCCGGCAATATCAAAAAAGTCTTCAAGCGGAATTCGGGGAAATGATTGCTCAAGAAACTCCGTCCCTAACCTCCTCGGTCATCCAGGCTCATCCTACTGAAGGCGAACCGCAAAAAGAAGAAGATCTGGAAAAAGCCGCTCAAGATCTGCCCATCATTAAAATTGTGGATACTTTAATCAAGCACGCTATTTTACAAAAAGCGTCTGATGTTCACATTGAGCCGATGGAAAAAGAACTGATTATCCGATACCGCATCGACGGAATCCTCCACGAAACTATGACTCTGCCAAAACAGATTGCACCAAGCGTCATCGCCAGAATTAAAGTTTTATCCAGTTTAAAATTAGACGAACATCGCCTGCCTCAAGACGGCCGGTTTAAAATAGAAACTGAAGATTATAAGATTTCTTTCCGTGTTTCAATCTTACCGGTTTATGACGGAGAAAAAATTGTGATGCGCCTTCTGCCAGAAAATTCCAAGGGATTCACCTTGGAAAGCTTGGGATTCTGGGGAAGAAATCTGGAAATTATTCATGGCGCTATTAAAAAACCCACCGGCTTGATTTTGGTAACGGGACCAACTGGCTGCGGGAAAACAACCACTCTTTATACAATTATGGACATTATTAACACGCCCGAGGTTAATATTTCTACCGTGGAAGACCCGATTGAGTATCGGATGCCCCGAATCAATCAAACCCAAGTCAGCGCTAAGATTGGCTTAACTTTTGCCAACGGCTTGCGCTCTCTCCTGCGCCAAGACCCTGATATTTTAATGGTCGGAGAAATTCGTGATGGCGAAACAGCCGCTCTGGCAATTAACGCTTCACTGACCGGCCATTTAGTCCTCTCAACATTGCATACCAATTCCGCTGCCGGCTCTTTGCCGAGGTTAATTGATATGGATATTGAACCTTTTTTAATTTCTTCCACCGTTAATTGCATTGAAGCTCAGCGGCTGGTCAGAAAACTTCTCCCGGATAATTCGGAAAAATATAAGCTAACTGAAGAAGAAATAAAAGAACTGGAAGATCAAATCGACCGAAAAAAAGTGCTGGAAGAGCTCCGCAAAGAAAAAATTATTTCAACCGATGATGAATTTGAAGATATTACCTTTTTTCATCCCAAGCCCACTCCGGATTTTCCCGATGGCTACAGCGACCGGATTGGCATCCACGAAGTATTGGAAATTTCCGAAACCATTAAAGACTTAATTGTTAAACGCGCCGATTCAGACACGATTGAAAAACAAGCCAGAAAAGAAGGCATGCTGACAATGAGCGAAGATGGATTTATTAAAGCCGCCCGCGGCCTAACTTCAATTGAAGAAGTCTTACGTGTAACCAAAGAGTAACTAATCAGTTTGCCAGTTAGCCAGTTTATCGGTTAAAAATTAAAACCGATAGACCGAACAGCTGATAAACCGAATCTAACTTGCCAACCTATAGTTTTTCAGCCAAATCAATCTCCGGCGAAATAAAAACCGGAACAATGGAGGCTGAATCAGAAACTGAACTAGCCCACTTGCTTCGCGACCAGGGATTTATTTTGACCTCTGTCCAAGGCTTTCGCGAACCCCTAAAAATTAGGAACCGCTTAATTGAGTTCTTGCCGTCATTTTCTCATGTTCCCTTATCCGAAAAAATGATTTTTGCCAGGCACTTAGCGGTGATGATCGGCGCCGGGCTTTCGATTAACCGAGCCCTGGAAGCCTTGGCTTCTCAAACCAGCAATCAATCTTTCTCAAAAATTATTTCCCAAATTAGCCAAGATGTGCAGAAAGGTCAACCGCTAGCCGAATCTTTAAATAAATTTCCCAAAGTTTTTTCGGAATTATTCGTTAACATGGTTAAGGTTGGCGAAACCGGCGGGGGGCTAGAGGAAGTTTTGAAAATTCTGTCTCACCAATTAGAAAAAGAATATGACCTCAAATCAAAAGTCCGCAGCGCGATGATCTATCCATCGGTTATCGTAGTGGCGATGATTGTTATTGGAATTCTGATGATGACCATGGTTGTCCCAAAGCTTACTCAAATCTTTCAAGAAATGAATGTTGACTTGCCAATTACGACTCAAATGATTATCGGCCTTAGCAATTTCTTGAGCCAGCATTGGCTAGCGGGTATTTTTATGGTTATTGCCGCTTTTTTTGCCATCCGTTTCGCGGTTAAAACTCAAAAGGGCAAAATGACCTTTGATTTAATCTTGCTAAAACTGCCTATTTTTGGTGACATAAGTAAAAAAATAAACGCCGCCCGACTTGCCCGGACTCTTGGTTCACTGATTGAAAGTAGCGTCCCAATCGTCCAAGGCCTGCAAATTGTGGCTGGCACAATGAGTAACTATTATTTCCGTCAGTCGCTTACCAAGGCCTCCGAAGATGTCCAGAAGGGCAATCCGCTAAGCCGGATAATAAAAATTTATCCCAATCTTTATCCGCCAACCGTTCATCAGATGATTGAAGTTGGAGAAGAAACCGGAACGCTTGGCGATATTCTGATAAAATTAGCTGATTTTTACGAAGAAGAAGTCAGCAATGTAACCAAAGGCATGTCAGCCATTATTGAGCCGATTTTAATGGTTATTATTGGTGTCGTAGTCGGATTTTTCGCCATCTCAATGATTCAGCCTATGTATTCGGTAATGAGTGGCGTTTAATAAAATGCCACTAACAATAAAATGGGGGGGAATATTTTTACCAAAAATCATCCTAATCACAATTGGGGCTTTTCTTTAATTGAGGTTCTAGTTGCTGTTTCTGTTTTGACAATTCTCGCGGGGCTGATTGCCCCCGGTTTCAGTTTTTTTAAACGACAAAGCGCCATAGATAGCGCAACTCAAGAAATAATTCACGCTCTGCGGTTCGCCCAGAATAAAACTCTGGCCTCAGAAGGAGATAGTAATTTTGGTGTTTATTTTGAAACAAATAAATTTATTGTGTTTAAAGGATTACTTTATTCTGCTTCCGCTACTGATAACGAAATCCATAATCTTGATTCTTCGCTAAGCATTTCAGCAATTAATTTTGGCGGAGCAGTCGCTTATATTGTTTTTGAAAGATTAACCGGAACGACTGCTAATTACGGATCACTGGTCGTTGGGCAGACCGGTGACGTTTCTCAAAATAAGACTATTTATATTGATCAATCCGGTATTGTTTCACTAACTATTAATCCCGCTAGCGATGCTAGCCGGGAGAAAGACTCTCGTCACGTCGAAATCCTTTATAGCCAAAACGTTAAAACCGCTAGTCTGCTTTCCCTGGTTTTTCCAGCCGATGTCGTTACGGAAGATATTAATTTTCAAACTTATCTGAACGCCGCCCAAACCGAATTTTCTTGGGAAGGCACAGTAACGGTCGGCGGCGAGACCCAACAAATAAAAGTTCACACTCACAATTTAACTGATACGGCTGCTCTATTTTGCGTTCATCGCGACAGGCGAGACAACGCCAAGGCTATCAACATTAATCTTGATGGCCAAAATTTAGTAAATTATACCGCTGGTGGCATTGTTACCAGCGGGTCTTCGGTCTGGAGCGGGGCCGCTCAAACACAATGATAAATTACCTAAAAGTTAAAAATAAATCCGGTTTTGGATTAGTGGAAATTCTGGTCGCTATAACGATTATCGGGCTGTCCCTGTCCGCTTTAGCGGGCCTCGGAAATTTTGCGCTCAAAATTCAAAATCGGCTCAAGAAAAATATGACCGCTAGCTATTTAGCCGCTGAAGCAATCGAAGCAACCAGAGCGATTAAAGACGAGAACTGGGCGCTCGTAAGCGACTTGGGTATTGGTTCGCTGTTTCACCCTGACCAGAGCGGTTTGCCGGCTAAGTGGTCTCTTGACTCTGGCAGCGAAACGATAAATGGTTTTACCCGTCAGATTGTTTTTGCCAATGTCTATCGCGACAGCAATGATGATATTATTGATTCGGTTGCCACTCTTGATTCCAACACTAAAAAAATTACCGCCACCGTTTCCTGGAGCGACCAAGGACAATCCCAACAAGTTTCATTAAGCACCTATATAGTTAACTGGCAACCATGATGAAAAAAATTACCGCCCGAGGCGGATTCCGCCTAGCGGAACAATTTTCAAAAAACGGGTTCAGTCTTATTGAATTGCTGCTTTATGTAGCGGTTATTTCCGTCGTCATTTCAGCAATAGTTGGCTTTGGCTCTTGGGCTATTCAAGTTGGCACGAAAACTAAGGTTAATTCCGAAGTAGTTAATAATGCCCGGCTAGCCATGGATACAATGGTTTATGAAATAAAAAAAGCTTATAGCGTCTACACGCCAACTTCGGTTTTTGATACTCATCCCGGACAATTGAGTCTGGAGCAACTCAATGTCACCACCACTGAAAGTTCCAGCTTTGTTGATTTTTTCCTTTGCGGTCAAGCTCTCTGTCTGAAGAGAGAAGGGGCCTTGGCGATTACCATCACCAACAGCCAAGTCCGGATAACTAATTTAATCTTCAAGCAGCTGCTTAATTCTACCAGCGCGCCATCAATTCAAATAATGTTTAGCGTCAGCTCATTGGCTTCTTCAAGACCTGAAGCGACTGCCAGCCTTGACCTGACAGGCACGGCTAATTTGCGTTCTTATTAAAAAATGCTCCGCCTTATTACTAAAAATTATTCCCAAAAAGATGCCGGCTTTGCCGCCGTTTTATCAACTCTGATTATTATGGCTATTGTTTTGGTTATTATCAGCGGCGTCAGCTTAACAACACTTCTTGAACAAAAAATTACTAAAAATATTAATCAATCAGCCCAAGCTTATTACGCCGCCGAGTCAGGCATAGAAGACAGTCTTTACCGAATAATTAACGACAAAAACTATCAAGCTACCAACAGTCTGACAATTGATGACGCCAGCGCCACAATTAATATTACCGGCGTTGGCAACCAAAAAAATATTTTAGTTAATGGCGAGCAAGCTGATCGCTGGCGTAATCTCCAAGTTTCACTTGATGTGACCGCCAAAACTTTTGATTTTTTTTATGGCGCTCAAATAGGCGAAGGGGGATTAACCATGGGCAATGGCAGTTCCGTTGATGGTGATGTTTACGCTAACGGCAACATTGAGGGAAATAATGATGCCGTCATTACCGGCAATGTCTGGATCGGTAGCGTTCCAACGAGCGCTGACCAACAAAGTCAAATTGCTGACGCCGATTACTCATTTGGCTATGATAACCCCATCATTGATACGGCTCAATCATTTACCCCTGCCAATAGCGGCCAGCTAGTCAAAATCAGTCTTTATTTAAAAAAAACCGGCTCGCCGACTAACAGGACTGTCCGATTAATAACTAATAATAGCGGCAACCCATCAAAAACTTTAGTCGCCGCCGGTTCCTATGGAACATTAACCGCTTCACAGGTAAGCCAAGCTAGCTACGGCTGGATTGATGTAACGCTGAATACTCCGCCAACTGTCACCGCTGGCACTAAATACTGGATTGTAATTGATTCTTTTCTTGACAGCGATAATTATTTTATTTGGGGAAAGGATTCGGGTGACACTTATGCCGGCGGCACCGGAAAATACAGTCCTAATTGGAATGCCGCTTCTCCCAGCTGGTCAACGGCTAATGGTGATTTTGGTTTCCGTGTTTGGCTTGGCACCACTCAAAACTCTTTGTCTGACGTTACCGCTAATGGCGATGCTCATGCCGCTTCAATTAAAGATTGTGAGATTGACGGCGACGCTTATTATCAAACTATCAGTGGCTCAACGGTTGGTGGCACCAGTTATCCTGACTCTGCCAATCCCGCGCTTGAAAATTTACCGCTTTCTGATTCCAATATTACTGACTGGAAAGCCGAAGCCGAAGCCGGTGGCGTTATGGAAGAAAATTATGTTATAGATGCCGGCGCAGAAGAATCTCTTGGCCCCAAAAAAATCACCGGCAATTTGACCGTTTCCAATGGCGCGAAATTGACCGTCACCG
The DNA here is from genome assembly GCA_964647205.1 of uncultured Candidatus Saccharibacteria bacterium. Classification (GTDB taxonomy): domain Bacteria; phylum Patescibacteriota; class Minisyncoccia; order Portnoybacterales; family GWB1-42-6; genus CAZYIG01. Next base: position 9,623 of record CAZYIG010000024.1, read on the forward strand.
GAACAATCTATGTCACGGGGACCATCAATCTTTTTAATAATGCTGAGATAAAACTGGGAGGAAATTATGGAACAGGTGAAAGCGGCGTAGTTTTAGCTGACGGACAAATTAATATCAGTAATAATTCTGTTTTTTCTGGCAATGGCGCTAATTCTTATGTCCTCGTTCTGACTACCAAAACCGGAGACGCAATTAATGTCGCCAATAATTCTAACGCTGCCCTTTTTTATGCTTCTCAAGGAACTGTTAATATCAGCAACAATGTCGTGCTTAAGGGGGTGACCGGCTACAAAATAGCTCTGAATAACAACGCTCAAATTAACTATGAAGAAGGTCTCGCCTCAACCAAATTTTCTTCTGGTTCGGGCGGCTCTTGGTCAGTTACCGGCTGGCAAGAGGTACCTTAGAGTTAGTT
>CAZYIG010000025.1:0-8097 GCA_964647205.1 uncultured Candidatus Saccharibacteria bacterium
ATCCTAATTATAAATTTGTAAAAGGGGATATAGCCAGCGCAAAAGACGTGGAAAGAGCCATTGACGAGGGGGTGGATAAAATCATTAATTACGCGGCGGAGACTCATGTTGACCGGTCAATCATATCACCGGACGCTTTTATCAAGACCGATATTTTTGGCACCTATACCCTGCTGGAAGCTGTAAAAAAATATAGAGTCGCACAATATATTCAAATCTCAACGGACGAAGTGTTTGGTTCCGTTAAGAATGGTAGTTTTACGGAAGAAAGTCCGTTTGCGCCAAACAGTCCCTATTCGGCTTCTAAGGCCGGCGCCGACCATCTTTGCCGCGCGTATTTTAAAACTTATAATTTGCCGATTATGGTGACACATTCCTGTAATGTTTTTGGCTTGAACGCGCATCCGGAAAAAATGATTCCGCTTTTTATTACTAATTTGCTGGAAGGAAAAAAAGTGCCGCTGTACGGGCAAGGCCAACAAGTGCGCGAATGGATTTTTGCCCAAGACCACTGCGCGGCGATAGAAACAATAATAGAGAAAGGGCAGAGCGGCGAGGTTTATAACATTGGTACGGGTTTTGAAAAAACTAATCTGGAAACGACCAAATTTATTTTACAAGAGATGAGACTAGGTGAAGATAAAATTGAATATATTAAGGATCGGCTGGGCCACGACTGGCGCTACGCCATAAATTCACAAAAGCTAAGGGGACTGGGCTGGCAACCGGGTGTTTCTTGGGAGGAAGGTTTACGTCGCACAATAAAATGGTATCAAGAGAACGAAACTTGGTGGAAGTGTATAAAGTCCGGAGATTACTTAGAGTATTATCGTAATCAGTATGGTAAAAAAAATTAACCCCCACACCATAACGAGTTTTAAATTATGTTCTTCCTTTATATTCTTAAAAGCTTAAAAGATCAAAAACTTTATGCCGGTTCTACCGCAAGATTAAAAGATAGGTTAAAAGAACATAATTTAGGTTTGGTCACGTCAACGAAAAATAGACGGCCACTAAAACTTATATATTGTGAAGGATATTCTGTTGAAGAAGATGCGAGACGACGGGAACATAATCTAAAATTAAGAGCTAAAGCGCTAAAGCAGCTTAAGAGTCGAATTAGTAATTCATTGAATTCTTAGCTAAACTCGTTTGGTGTGGGGGCTGGAATACTATAAAAAACAATACGGAAAATAGGTCTTTCATTTATAGTAAAAAGATTAAAACACCCTATCATTTATCGTTGGGTGTTTTTTGACAAAGCAATTTTAAAAAGTTAGATTAAATGCAGTACATTTTATTAAGGAGGTGGAAAATGATAAAGCTGTCTAATGGTCATATTTTGGAATACGTAACGGCTAGCGGCGCGTTGGCTTATGACGGCCAAGGCTGGCCTCATGAAAAACCGCTGGTTTGGTCAGGTTTCATTCAGCCGGCATTATTTACCAACATTATAAAAACTATTACTGTCTTGCCGCGGTCGGGCAATCATCGTTGGCGGAATCCTTTCTATTGCGTTCGTATCTTACCCGGCGGCGTGGTGAACGCAGTTGGCATGGGCAATAAAGGAATACTTTGGTGGTATAAAAATATCGGACAGCAGATTAACCGTCAAAACGAATCATTAATTGCTTCGGTGCATTTTGAAAGCGAACCTCAGCGGCAAACAATGGCAACGATACTTAATGAATCGGATCTGGTCGGCGTTGAAGTCAACGCTCGTTGTCCCAATATTCAGCTGTCGCCGTATTGGCAATGTTGCGAAGCAATCGTCCGGAATTGTCAAGAGTTTAAAAAAGAATTGCGCCATCCCTTATTGCTCAAGCTTTCGGTTGATGATAATGTTGAACAAATTTTACCAAAACTGGAAGGCGTGGTAGAGGCGGTTTCCATCAATAGCGTCCGCTGGAAAAAAATTTTTCCCGGCCAGTTAAGTCCCCTGGCGCATTTGGGCGGCGGCGGGGTTTCGGGTAAAATTACCCAGCCTATAGTTTGGCCGTTCATTGTCCGCATCGCGCAAGCCAGTTCCATTCCGGTCATCGCTTCGGCCATTTGGGATTTTGATGATTTGGCCAAAGTCCGTTCTTTGGGCGCTAGAGCCATTGGTTTTGGCTCGGTCTTTATGTTGCATCCTTGTCGGCCGACGACGTTTGTTAAAAAAGAAATGGCGGTAAAAAAATAAAGATAGTTTGGCGAGGGTAGAAATACTCTCGCCTTTTTGTTTTAAACTTCCGACGAGGTTTGACCCCGTATAAAAGTTCGGCCGTGTTTAGTAGTCTGCCAAGCAAAAAAAAGCCAGCCTCGACTAGACGTCGAGTCTAGGCGGGCGATTCGCCTTCGGCTTTACTCTATAATTGCAATGATTTTTGTTTTAACTTTTAACGGGGTTTGACCATTTTAGGTTTTTTGGTTTAGAATGGAAAGAACAATCCTGCCTCGGGCGGGATAAAAAAATTATGAAAAATCAAGAGCTTCCACGGAGGGCTCTGGATTTGAGTTTGGCCATTTATCGGATAACCGCTAAATTGCCAGCCAACGAAGTGTTGGTTGAGCAATTGCGCGCTCTGGGCAACGAAATAGCAGCCACGCTAAGCGTGGCGGGCGATTTAACGGCAGAAAATTTTGTTGACATTCAAAACAAAATTAACCGCCTGAAAATTTATCTTGCTATCGCCAGCGCGCAAAATTGGGTAAAAGCGATAAATTGGTCAATTTTGGATTTTGAATATTATAAATTACAACAGGAGGTTCTTTTTGAGTTAGCAAAAGAAGGGGACTCAAGCCGCGTTTTAACGCAAAAACAGGAAGCGGTGGATAAGTGCGAAAGTCAGGAGAGTAATAGCATTACGTCGCACAATATAGAAGCATTAAAAAAACCAGCTTCTTTGAGGCCGGTTTCACTTGCGCCGTCAGGATTAAGCTCCCGCCAATCAGAGATTTTAGATTTATTGAATAAAAAGGGCTCTTTGAAAATGTCAGCTTTGATTCCCCTTTTTAAAGACGAGGCATCAGACCGCACCTTGCGCAACGACTTAAAATTTTTGCTTGGAAAAAAATTGATTAAGAAAGAGGGGTTTAATAAAACGGCCATATATTTGAGCCAATAATTTATCGGCAATTATGTTTCCGATAAAATTAAAGCTATTGCCGATAAATTCCGATAGAAGGTGACCATGTCTAATCAAATCACCGAACAACAATTTTTAGAGCTCTATGACACGCATGTCGGTAAAATCTACCGCTATATTTATTTTCGCGTGAACGCGGAAGAGCTGGCGCAAGATCTGACGAGTGAAGTGTTTTTAAAATCCTGGCAATATCTAAGCGCCAAAAGTGTCGGCAATCCGCGGGCTTTCTTTTATCAGATTGCCCGGAATTTAGTCACGGATTTTTATCGGAAAAAAGATAAAACGCCAATTTCGCTGGAGGAAATTACCGATAAACCGGTTGCCGATAAATCGGATAGTCCGCTTGATTTGGCCTCAATTTCTTCGGATATGAGCTCGGTCAAGCAGGCCTTGCGTCAATTAAGCCCTGATTATCAGGAAATAATCATCTGGCGCTATTTGGACGAGCTGGAAACTAAAGAGATTGCCGAAATTCTAAGCAAGTCCGAAGGCGCGGTGCGGACATTATTGTCTAGGGCGTTAGCCGATCTAAGAAGAGTTTTGGGGTAGTATTATGACTGGTGGATTGGAGGATGATTTAATTTAAAGTTAAAAAATCAAAGTGCAAAATGACAATGTAAAATCTAAAATTTTAAATTTTTAACTGTCATTTTTCATTTTGAGATTTACATTTTACATTATCTTGTAACACTTCTCCTCCTTCTCCGTCATCTTTAATAACATGGAGGAGAAAGATCTAATAAACAAAATACAATTACTAAAAAAAATCAGCCCCAAAGAAGATTGGGTGATTTCAACGCGCGCCAAATTGGCTTTCCGCCTAGAGATGGCCAGAAAGAAGAATCTGCTCAATAAAGATTTATTCACTCTAAAAGAACTGTTTTCATCTTGGGGCACCAATCAGCCAAAGTTGGCCTTCAGCCCTCTCTACGGGGTGATTATTGCCCTTGGGCTGGTGTTGGGCGGTGGAGCCGTCACGGGACTGGCTTCCTTGCAGAGCGCGCCCGGCAGTCCGCTCTATCCGATTAAATTGTCAATGGAAAAAGCCCGTTTGGCTACCTCTTTTTCGGAAGAGGGTAGAATTCAGCTTCAAGCTCAAATTGTGGATAACCGGCTTCAGGAATTAAGCGTGGTGGTTGCTAATCAAGATTCCGCCCAACAGAAAGCGGAAAAAGTAACGCAAGTGGTGGATAATATCAAAGAGCAATTGGCCAGCGCTAATGATCAATTATCAAAAAGCGACCAATCAGAGCCTAAAAAAGTGGTCGCGGCGGCCAAAGTAATCAGCGAAAAGGCCAGTCAGTTTAGCCAAGCTTTAGCCACGGCTAAAGATAGCCTGCCCGAAAACATAAAGCCGGAACTGGATGTTAAAATCGCCGAAGTGGCCGAAACCGGCAAGCAAGCGGATATGAAATATTTGGAAACCATGATTGCCAATCAAGATTCCGCCGAAGTTAATAAAGAAGACATTATTGCCAAATTAAATGAAGAAATTAAAACGACGCAGGAGCAGGTTAACGCCCGGGAACAGAAAATAGCAGAGCAATTTTCCATTGCCGATAAATTGCCGATAAGAGCGGTGTTGATAAATCAGACCCAACAGAGCCGGGAGTTACTGAAAAAAGCCGAGCAAGCAGTTGCCGATAACGATCTGGCTGGCGCTTTGCAATTTATTAAAGCAGTTAAAGCGATTGAAACTAGTGCGAATGAAATGGTGCAAAATGCGGATGTACCGGAAGTTAAGGGCGCGGCTACGAGTTCTGTTGAGGATAAGTTGGAATAAAATTTGGTGCACGGGGTCATTCTGAGCAAAGCGAAGAATCTATTGATGATTAATGACAAAGAGCGCGCTAAATGACAAAACCCAAATGACGAATGACAAATCAATGACAAAGCTCTAAGCTCAAAGAATTTATTTTGACATTAAAGATTGTCACCCTGCGGGTGACCACCCGAAGGGTGGGAAATTAGTCATTAGTCATTAAAAGACAAGATTCTTCTCTAATCATGGTGATAGTCCAGAGATAGTCGTTTTTATGCTTCTTCCCTCAAAGTTTGGCCTTAATTGCTCTTAAAGCCAGGCTTTGGCGGGAAAAATTCGTCATCTTATCAACAGGATTTACCCTGTTAGAAAATTAACTAAAAATTGGCGCTATCGTAGAAGTAAGCCGTAGGCGATTCGCCCTATAATATGCATATTTTCAGCGAATTTGGTTGATTTTTTAACAGGGTTGACACAAATAGAGCTGTTCCTATATAATTGTTATATAGAAAAAAAGACCATTTTTGCCTAAAACAAGGAACTTGGGTCCGGTTTTTGGCACGGAAAGGAACTGCAGGTCGTCAAACATTTGAGGTTGGAATCCCTCCTGTGTTTTGAGTTTCATCTCCGATGGCTTTTTGAAACGAAAAAATCATTAAAAAATAAATTATAAATCAATTCAGAGATTATTTTTACTTGGCCCCCATTACGCAATGTTTCTTATTGAAACAAAACGGAATGTAAAAAGGGGGGTGGCAGATTAATTTTAAATTCGCAAGAATTTGAATACCTGCCTTGGCAGGGAACCTCGAGGACACCTCGCTTCTATCTTCTCGTTATTCGTTAAGAAAAAAGCGTAAGTCTCATTTATGAGACAAGGGGGTATCCCGCACCATTTCTTTCTAAGATTGGCGGCTGACCGTAAAACTCAAGAGAAACGGCTTCGCCTCTCAATTGTTCAAATAGCAAGAGCTTGGATGGAAATGGTGCGGGACTCGCAGGGAAAAAGTAATTTTATGAATTGAAATCATTTCGTCAATTAAAGAAATTTAATTGTGCGGGATAACACACAAAAATTAAACAATGAGTAAAAGATTACAAAAAGTCGTTTCTGTGACGACCAGTATCACCACAATTTTGTGGTTGTCTGGAGTCGCGGCTTTTGCTCCAATGGCTGCTTTGGCTGCCACCATCAATGAAGGTGACACCATCAGAGTGGCCAATACCTTAGATATCTATATTGCTAAATACGTTGGCGCCAAGAAGTTCAAAAGACTTATCTTGAGCCCATCCGTTTTTAACAGCTATGGACATTTAAGCTGGGCAGCAGTCAAGACCGTGACGCAAGCAGAAATGGACGCTTTCACAACTTCCGATTTAGTTCGGGCTCTCGGTGACCAGAAAGTTTACAAACTGACACCGGTTGCGGACAGCGATACTGGCGCCAAACAATGGTTGAACATGACAGCCGAAGCGTTTACCGCTGGCGGCTATGATTGGGATTCCATTTATGTCATAAACAACACTGATCGCGATGTCTATGGCGCTGGGACAGAAATCACCGGTGGAACTTCAGTTTCTCCTTCAACCAGCACGGCGGCCGGCAGTTTAACTGTGGCTTTAGCTTCAGATACTCCAGCGGCTGGCGTAGCGGTTTATAACGCGGCTCGGGTTCCGTTCACGAAAGTGAACTTCACGGCTGGCGCGACGGCGGTCACTATTACTAGCTTGACCGTTCAGCGAACTGGCTTAACCGATGACGCGGCGCTTGCATCAATCGTTTTGGTTGATGCCGAAACCAACATGTTAGTTGGTTTGTCTCAAACTTTAAATTCTGCTCACCAAGTAGTTCTTAGTGAGGCTCTGACTATCCCGGCGAACACGACCAAAGGCTATATTCTAGCCGCCAACATGGCGAATTCAACTGCTTATGCTGGTCAAATCGCTTCGTTGAGCTTAGTGGGCGTTGCCACTGCGGCGACCCTTTCCGGCACTTTGCCAATTACTGGTAATGGACAGACCTTAAATGGTACCTTGGCCATTGGAACAGCGACTGTTGCTGCTGGTTCCTTGGATCCGGGTACTGCGGCTACCAAAAACATTGGCGTCACTGGTGTAGCTTTCTCCAGCATTAAAATTACGGCTGGCTCCACGGAAGATATTACTGTTTCTTCAATCAGGTGGAATCAATCCGGTTCAGCGGCTTCGTCTGACTTAGCCAATTTGGTCGTCAGCGATGGCACGACTAACTATGCCACAACCGTTTCGGCTGATGGCAAATACTATTCAGCCAGCTTTGGCACAGCCGGTTTGGTTATTGCCAAAGGACTAAACAAAGAATTCACTGTTAAAGGTGATATTCTAAACGGTTCAGCCCGAACAGTTGCTTTTGACCTCTATCGCAATACCGATGTGGTCGTTAAAGGCAATGTGTATGGTTATTACATGACGCCTACTTTCACTGATAATGCTGCTGTTCATGCTACCGCTAACGCGACTGATGTTAATAACACGGCTTCTCCGTATTTTGCGGGTGCTCACGTTACTATCGGCGGCGGTTCATTGAGAGTTGACAAGAGCGCGACTGGCGCTCCGACAGCTAACATTACGCGAGGCGCGACTGGCCAAATTTTGGGCGCGTTTGATTTCGTTGTCCAAGGCGAGCCGGTCAATGTGGCTAGCATCATAGTAACCTTTGACCACACTGGCACGGGTTCATCTTCTGATGTTACTTCTGTCACCTTAAGCAAGGCGGATGGAACAGTCTTATCAACTGGCGGCACTTCAGCTGATGTCGCGAATGTCGCTGGCACCGGTCATTCAGCTTTAACTTTGGATGGTACTTCTGATGGTTCCGTGACCTTCTCCGGCACTGTCACTTTCCCGGTTGGCACAACGCAAGTTATTGTCAAGGGAAATTTGAACACGGATTTTGTCGCGGCTGATACTTTCCGAGTTGGTTTTGCTACCTTCCCATCGGTTTTGGTTTCTAGCATTACCGGTGGAACAACCGGCAATGCGATTACAGCCACTCCGGCTTCGGCGATTTGGGGCAATACGATGACTATTAAAGGAGGTTCGTTAACGGCGAATATCTCCGGTACTCCGGTTGCTTCTGTAGTAATCAAGGGTATAACCGGTTACACCTTCTCTAACATCGTTTTTGACGCCAGCGCTTCCGGCGAAGATGTAAGGATTACTCAAGTT
>CAZYIG010000025.1:8197-9548 GCA_964647205.1 uncultured Candidatus Saccharibacteria bacterium
CTGGTCAGTTAATGACCATTGCTTCGGCTGGTCAATACAGTGTTGTGTTAGATTCTTCAACTCCGACCGGTAAATTGATTGCCGCCAATACAACTGGCAACATCATGACCGTGTTGAAGTTTAAAGCGACTTCCGAGCAAATCAATGTAACCAAAATTAGATTATCATTAAACAACGCGAGCTCAACAGTGACCGATTTGTCTAATGTTTATATCTACGATGGTTCAACCTTGCTTGGTTCGGGCGTGTTGGGTATCGGTTCAGCTGTTGGTAAAACCGCCAACGCTTCCTCTACCTTTACCTTGAGCACTCCGTTGGTAATTCCGGCTAATGGTGAAAAAGTCGTGACTATTAAGGCTGACATTGCTTCAATCTCTACGACAGAGACGGTGGCAGTTTCCGGTCATCAAATCGCGATTGATTACTATGGTTCAGCCGTTACTACTGATAACATAGCGACCGGTATGTCATCCGGCGCGGAGATTGTCAATTATAGTGTGACGACTGCTCAAACAGCGGCTTTCATCTATAAGTCTGTTCCGACTGTTTCCACGGTTGCTTTGTCAACCAATACCTTGGCCAACGGCACAATGGATTTATACAAATTCAAAGTGGCGGCTGATGCCAAAGGCGATATTGACTTGATAAAGTTTACCTTCACGATCGCGACTTCCAATCCGACCACAGGCGGTCCAATCACCGTTAAAGATATTTCTTTGGTGGATGTGACCGAGTCAGCGGAAGCAACGTTGAATGCGACCACGACCAATACGCAATTCTACGCGGATGGCGGTGGAGTCATTGAAATTTTCACGTATGTTCCGGCTGCAACTTGGGGAACGGCGACCACGACCAGAACTGTTTCTGCCGGTTCATCTCGCACCTTTGCTTTGCGGGCGACCTTGGCTGGCACAGGCTCTGGCGCTTCAGTCACCACTTATTTAATGGGTGACTCGGCGGCTCCAACTTCGCTGAATAGTGGAATGATTACTTACACTTTAGCTGAAGCTGACGCAGAGGATGACTTTATCTGGTCAGACGTTAGCAGTGCAAGCCATGACACGACTCCGGTTGGCGCGACTATCTCTGATTGGACGAACGGTTATCTAGTTTCTGGATTACCATCATCCAACTTAACTGCTCAAACTTTGAGCAAATAATCTCTCTTGAGATAAATCTTACGGCTTCGCTTGTGACCTAGCCGTCGGATCAGAAAATTCCCCGTTCCGCGTTCCGCGGAATGGGGGTTTTCTTTTGGAGATTTTTTTGATAAACTAGAGAACAAGACACAACGTCTTTCTCAAATGACTAATGACTAATTACCAATGACAAATCAAGCTCAAAATCCAAA
>CAZYIG010000026.1:0-4723 GCA_964647205.1 uncultured Candidatus Saccharibacteria bacterium
CCACTCCATCAATATTGGGCGCCAGCGGACTTTCGCCCAGATATTTTAATCCCAAGCTTTGCTGTTTAAAAAACTGCCCAATAGCAATTAAACTTTGCAAAAGCGCTCCCGCGACATAGACCTGCCAAAATATTTTTAAATCAAAAGTCCCGCCTAGATTGTTTTTAATGTATAAAAATAACCCAGCCAGCTCAATCAATCTTAACCAACTATAAAATCCCAGCCATTTATTATCCGCCAGAGCAATTGAGAACAAAGAGACAAGCAAAAATCCGGCTAACCAAATTTCCGGCCGTCGCCAAGAAAGAGGCTGCCTTTCTTGGTTAAATATCTTTTTTCCCGAACGACAGAGCCAAAGCCACAGCAAAGCCAGAATCAAAAGATCCGTCGCAAATAAAGATAAACTCAACCATTCATTAAAATCTCGGCCAAAAGAGTAAAAAATATGCCTGGCTTGTAATGGCAGGCAAAAAACTAATGCGTAAAAAATAATTTTTTCAAACCAAAGCATCATTTTTTTATCCTGTTGATAAATAAACAAATTGATAAATAAATCCCAGGCTGAACATTAAAATTAACAGCCAACCCCAAAAAATGCCAGTCTTGATTTGATATTCCGGTTGACGATCGCCGGCTTTTTTTGCTTTAAAATAAATCAAAACTGTTAAGATACCATCAATTCCCGCCGCTAGCGCCCCAACCAAGCCGATAATAAAAATAAAGCTTTTTAAGCCAAAAAGATAGGCCAAAAAAGGCACAAAGAGCGCTAAACAAAAAGCCACTCGTTTTTTTATCCGGTAATCATCATGAAAAATTTCTTCCAATCCCAGGCCTAGCACCAGGAATGAAGTGAAAACGGCCAAGATCCCAAAAATAGCACCCACAGAAATTATCCAATTACCCAAATATGGTATCAATCCATTAATTGCTTCCTCAGTTGTTCCGCTCCCCGTAATACCAACCACGACTAGGGCAAAAAACAAATAAAAAATGGCTGGAATTAGCGTCCCAAAAATAATTACTTTTTTTATTCTTTTTTCTTGCCCAGTCATTATTTTCCTTACTTCGGGGATAACCGCCGACCCCGCTAAAGAAAAAAGAATAACACCATAGGGCAGGAAAAATTTATTAAAATTTACTGCCTTCAAATTATCAAAATTGATTTGCGGCAGGCCGCTAAAAAGTACCGCCGCCAATGAAGCCAAAAGCAAACCCGTTAAAAATAATTCATTCTTAACCACCGTTTTGAGTCCGCAAAAAATCAAGGTAGCGCCAACCACAAAAAAAACGGCTGCCCAAAAAACTTCGTTACCGCCAAAAAACCGACCCAGTATAATCATCAAAAAATTACCACCAATAATGATGTAGGCCAACAGCGAGCCGTAATATTCAAACAAAACTGTTAAGGTGGCTATTTTTTTTGCCTCTTTCCCCAGATATTTTGCCGCGTAGCCGATTAAACGATGTTCCTGTTTAGTCCGCAAAACTATTTCACCATAAAAAAGATGCAACAGCATAACTGCTCCGCCAAGCAACACCAAATAAAAAAGGCCGACGGCAAAGCCGGCTTGAGCAACAACGTAAGGAATGCCAAAAATCCCCGCCCCGATAATCATCCCAATTAAAATCGCCACCGCATAAAAAAAATTTCCCCTGGTTGATTTAACAATCATTTAATTTTCTTAGAGGCTCCTAGATAAACTCTTAAATACCTAAAAAATTAACCGCAAAATTCTGACGAACAAAATAAAACAAAACTGCTCCCCATAAAATAGCAATCATGGCGACTATCCGGCCTTCTTTTTTTAATTCCGGCTCGCTCAGATAAACTGCTCCCAAAATCAAACCGGCGAAAACCGGATTAAACAAGGCCACAAAAATTCCCAGCCATAACCACTTTTTTCTTGAAGAAATAAAAATTATTTCTTCATTTTTCTTTAAATTCGGCTCTTCCATCTTGAGAATTTACAGGAAAAATCTACCGCTTATTTCCGGTAAGTTTTTCTTTTTATTTAAAATTATTTATCTGTCAAATCTTAAAAACCTGATCGCCTTCTTTAACTTTTTGAGCTACTTTCAAGCCCACTTGGTCACCCGCCTTAGCCGCTTCAATATTTTGATGTTCTACCTGCATTGAATCAACCACCTGCTCAAAATCGGTCGTAGAACTTTTAACGTGAATCGTTTCTCCTACTTTTAATCCATCAGACAACTCAATAATCCCCACGTTAATATTGCCAAAATAATGGATAATCTTGCCAATTAATTTTTCTTCCGCCATATTTCTCACCTCCTCTCTTTTAAACAAACCCTAAATTCAAAACGCTAAATCCTAAACAATATCTAAATTCAAAATTATGAATCCAAAACCTTTTTGAATTTTAATTTTTGGTCATTGGAGCTTGTTTAGAAATTACCTGCCCACCAATAACCAAAGTGATTACGCGGATAAAAACAAGAAATACAATAAAAATATTCTTTGTCTATTATAACCACTAAGCATTATTGGCTTTGGTAGGCGGGGAAATTAGGATTTAGAAATTTGCCTTATTCTCCCCCGCCCTTCCCCGGCGAGAATTCCACCTCAATATCTTTTTCTTTCTTGATTATCGTTATTAATTTTCTCACCAAAATCTCCGGATCATTATCGTAAACAATTTTTCCCGGACCTCGATTTCCTTTAGCAACAATCTCTTCAATTTCATCGGCCATCCCGCCGGTGCCAGTTAAAATCCCAATCGGTTTTTTATCTTCAAAGGCAATCGTAAATTCGTTTAAGGTGCCCAAGCGTCCGCAAACCATTATTACCGCATCGGACGCCCGCGTTAAAATCAAATTCCGGCCGGAATATTCAAAGCCCGTGTAGACAATCATGTCAAAATAATCTATCGGCAAATGGTATGTCTTAACATGCGCAGCTTCGGAGGCCGCCGGCGAGAAACCAATAGAAATGCCGCCTTCTTCTTTGGCGCCAATCGCGGCCCAATAAGGCGCACCGGTCGTCGCGCCCGTTATTACAATTCCGCCTTGGCGCACAATTTGCCGGCCCAATTCTTTGGTCTTTTCCATTGCATCAGGCGAGCAACAATCTGTTCGCGCCGCGCCTGATACACAAATTTTATATTTAAGATAACTGTTATTAATGTTCTCCATAATACTTTATATTTTAATCTAAAAAATTTAAAACGTCTACAAAAAAATTAAAGACCGACTGTCTCACCAAGTTGCGGAATATAGGATTCAATTCCCAGTTCATCTTTTATTAATCCGGCCAAAGTTTTGCTCGATCCTTCTTCTCCTTGAACGACAAAAACTTTTCTTAGTCCCTGACTCTTGCTTTGGCTAGCCTGATCATTTTTTTTAAAATACCTGACCCACTCCATTAAAAAATGCTGATCCGCGTGAGCTGAATAACCGGAAAGTTTTTGCACCTTAGCTCTTATTTCCACTTCCCGGTCTAAAATTTCAACGCGCTTGGCCCCTTCAGCGATTCTCCGGCCAAGCGTTCCTTCGGCCTGATAAGTTATTATTAATAAGGTATTTTTTGGATCACTCAAATAGAGTAATTCATGATGCATGATCCGTCCGCCTTGCGACATGCCCGAGCCGGCAATAATAACCTTGGGCGGAGGAACATTGTTTATTTTTTTAGAATCCTTTGAGGCTTCGGTAAATTCCAATCCCGGAAATTTAAAAATATCGTCACCAGAATCAATATTAAAAATCGCTTCTTTATTGTAATATTGCGGATATTTTTTATAAACTTCGGTAATTTTAATGGCCAAGGGACTATCAATAAAAATCGGCAATCTTGGAATTCGATGATTCTCCGCTAAACTATTTAAGTGATAAAGCAACTGCTGAGTACGCTCCATGGCAAAACTGGGAATCATTAATACTCCGCCGTTAGCGACGGTGTCTTCAATCGCATTTTCCACCACTTCTTGGCAAGTCGCCGCCGGCTCATGATTCCGATCACCATAAGTTGATTCCAGAATTATGTAGTCTGCTTCTTCTAAAAAATCAGGGGAGCGCAGCAGCGGTACCGGCGGATTGCCCAGATCTCCGGAAAAAATAATTTTTTTGCCGCCAATTTCAATTTCCGCAACTGCCGAACCTAGAATATGGCCGGCTTCATGGTAAGTAAAATTAATTCCATCAGCCGCTTCCGTTTTTTTATAATAATCAACCGGCACAAAGCGCTCCATAACATGCTCAACTTCCCTTTGCCCAAAAAGCGGCACTACGCCCGCGCGCTCGGCTTTTTCCATCAAGACCTTAGCGCTATCTTCCAAAATTAGCCTCGTAAAATCAATCGTTGGCGGCGTGGCGAAAATTTTTCCCGTAAAACCCCCAGAGATTAATTGCGGCAAGCGACCGATGTGATCCAAGTGAGAATGCGTAATAATTACCGCCTCAATAGTTTTTGGATCGTAAGTAAACCGTTCGGCGTTTTTGGCTTCCAGTTCTTTTGACCCTTGGAACAAACCGCAATCAACCAGGATTTTTGAGTTCTCTGTTTCCAGTAAATAATTAGCGCCAGTTACTACACCGGCTCCGCCGCAAAAAGTTAATTTTAAGCTATCGGTTTTTGCCATAAATATTTGCCGCGTTTTTAATTTTAATTTTGCCGACTTTTTGGTTCTGCCGGTCGCGCCAAAGGCTCGGCGAGCGATACGCTGTTTTTCCCCGCCCCGCCCGGGCTGAAGCGTAATTTTTCATA
>CAZYIG010000026.1:4823-9297 GCA_964647205.1 uncultured Candidatus Saccharibacteria bacterium
ATAATATCATCTGGCAAAATCGTGAAGAAGGAGTGGCAGTCAGTGAAACCAGAATTCGCTACAAAGGAAGATTTCTGCATGTTTGGGAAGTTAACGTGGAATTTCTTGAGATCCTCCGAAAAAACGAGGTTTCCATTCCCGGTTTTCATTTTAAGACCTATGCCGAAATCAATGACCGAATCCAAGTCTGGCGGCTTCTCGATTTTCGGAAAGAGGTCAAAGTTGCCAAAGTCAGAAAAGTTCTGAAAGAAATCGGCCAGAGGAAAATAGAGGCCAAGCGGCAGGCGCCGACCGAATAGAAACAAAGAAGTTATTGTCTAAAAAAGACAAATCCCCTGACGTAAAGTTAGGGGATTTTTAATTCAAAAACTTGTTCTTTATTTTTACTCCAACAGACTGGAATATTGGAGTAAAAATAAAATCCTCGCACAGGATTGTACAAAGGCCTTTAATTAATTAGAAAGAGAGCGGGATCCGGAGTCGAACCGGTAGGGACGGACACAAGAAGACGAAAGAACTCTCAAGCAGAGGAGTTTTTCTTGCGTGAACAACCGTCGGGGAAAGGTTATGAGCCTGCCCCAGAAAGCCCTCTTCCTCTTTCCCGCTCTCGATTTTAAGGTACTATTTTTTTAATTTTTTTATTTCTTCACGAACAACAACTCTGTCGTCCCAGTCTATTTTTTTGTCGCCTTCCACATAAGTTTGTTCTGTTCCTTTGCCCAAAATTAAAACGATATCCCACGCTTGCGCCATGGCCAGTCCCCTAGCAATCGCTCGCCGACGATCTAAAATTATTTCCGGTTTAGTCCTCTGGCAACCCGTCGCAATTTCTTGGCAAATTGATATTGGCGATTCCTCATATGGATCCTCATTGCAAATAATTACACTGTCAGAATTTTCTGAAGCGATTTTACCCAGCTCCGGCCGCTTCCATTTATCGCGCCCGCCACCGGCCGAACCAAAAACTGATATAATTTTTACCGTTCCCGGCTTCAGCTCTTTAAATAATTTAAAAACTTTTTCAAAAGAATCTGGCGTATGGGCCAAGTCCACCACCACCGTGAAATCTTGTCCTTCATCAATAATTTCCAGCCGCCCCGGAATTGATTGAATTTTTCCCAGTGTTTGAGCTGATTTTTCTAGCGCTATGCCGCAAGCTTGCCCGACTCCTACCGCCGCCACGCAATTGTAAACGTTAAATTCACCCAGCAAATTGGTTTTAAAATTAACACTGTTGATGGTAAATTCTGAACTATTGGCAGATAATTGAATACCAGAAATTTGTAATTTTTCTACTTCTCCCTCCCCTCCTTTTGAAGGAGAGGACTGGGGTGAGGTTATACTGTATCCGTATTTTTTGCTTACCGGATACGCCAAAAAATTTTGCGCATTTTCATCATCCAGATTATAGACCCCAAAACTATTTGAGCTCTTGGCCGCCGACGCGAATAATTTTTCTTTAGCCGCCCGGTAATTATCAAAACCACCATGCGCCTCCAAATGTTCAGGCGCTAAATTGGTAAACACAGCTCCAAAAAAATTAATGAATTTGTGACGATATTGCTTGATGCCTTCGCTTGTCACTTCTACCAGCGCATATTCACAACCATTTTCCACCATTTGCGCCAGTAATTTTTGAATAAAAAACCGGCCCGGCATCGTCATATGATACGGATTCATCACTTCATTTTTCCCATCGTTTATCGTGAGCGATGAAATCCAGCCCGCCCTTCCGGAGCCTTGGCGAAGGAGGGCCAACTCATTTAGAATCTTCCCCGCCAAGAACACCACCGTTGACTTTCCTTTTGTCCCAGTCACACCAATTACTTTTAATTTGCGCGACGGCCAACCATAAATCAGCGCCCCAATCAGTGCCAATTTCCAATGGTATATCGCAAACATCCATGGCGGAATTATTTTTTTAAGCAGTTTTTTCATCTTTTTCTTTTAATTTTTCAAAGGTTAAAACGAATGCATCTGGATCTTTATCTGTGTCGCGATTATTATACTCATTTTCTTTTTTGATAAAACGATCCTCTCCCATAAAACCAGAGATTTCTAAAAGTTCTTTGGCATTCTTTGGTGTATATGTTTCCATTATAACTAATTTGCCCCCATCTTTTAAAACGCGGTAAGCTTCATCGGTGGGATTGTCAAATATTTTAGGATTACCTAAAAAATTCCTAAAAACAACTATGTCAAAAGATCTTTTCTTAAAAGGCAAGTTCCTGGAGTCACAAACAATGAAATCAATTTTGCTCGGCCTACGAAAATTTTCTTCCCCTCTTCCCCGCAACCAATCCCTTCCTTCTTTAAGATTCGCCTCGTCTATATCGATTCCCACATAATGAGTGTTTTTAAAATCAACACTCTTTTCTAATTTTACAGTCAGGGGGAAAGGCATGTCGCTACAGCCAATATCTAAAATATTGAAGTCTCCTTCCTTAATTTCAACCTGATTTTCCACTTGTTCTTTTTTGTATAATTTTATCTGTTCTGACATAAAAATTCATCTCCTAAACTTTTGCACTACACTAAATAATATATGTTTTTATGAATTTTTGAATCGCCAAAATCGTTTCATCTTTTAGCTTGGGATTGCTCTCGGCTACCCATTTGGCAAAATTATACAGTTCGCGATTATCAACACACAGCCATTTTTTATTCTTATGCAAAAAATAAAAAAGCGTTGTCATGGCGATGCGCTTATTGCCGTTCTCGAACGGATGATTTTTTATCATCAGATAGAACAAAACTGCCACTTTATCAATCAAGCCCTTATAAAATTTTTTGCCGCCAAACCCCTGGAATGGCGTCGCCAAACAGCTTTCCAGCTTTCCATGATAGCGAGAACTAAAATCTGGAATCTTTTCATCCCAGCTCATTGTCTCGCGCGCCAACCGAAAAGCAACGTATTCAACCTCAATAATGGTTATCGATAATTTGCTCATTCCTTGCCTAACAATTTTAACGTTTCACCGTATTCGGAAACTACTCGACTAACAGTTTCGTTAATGCCGCGCTTTTCCGATTCGTTTAGTTCCTCGCCCAGCAAAAAAGGCAGGTCTTTTTTAGCAATAACAAAATTACGTCCGACTTTCTGGGCTTTTATTTCGCCAGCCTTTATTTTTTTGAATACCGCTATCCGACTAATACCAAGAAGCTTGGCGACTTCAATTGAAGATAAAAATTCTTTATTCATAATGCTTTATTTTAGTTTATGTTAACCAATAAGTCAATGGTTAACATATGTTAACCATTCTAGCCCTACCCCTATGGATCCTACACTAATTTATTTTTAAATAATTTCTTCATCTAACTTTCGTTTCTTAAACTAAATTTTCTAGTACCAACCAAAATATCATTAATATATATTTTAGCAAAATAATCACCTCTATCCGGAAAAATCATCTCCGTTATTTGGTGGACAAACAGATGCTTGCCTTTCTCTTCTTTTTTGACGCTGCTTCTGGCCAGCTCTTTTTCCTGCCCGTTAAAATCAATTTTCAAAATTTCTTGATATTCTCCCTTGTCTAGCATCGCCTCGGTCAGAACAAACATTTCCTTGTGGCGCGCTGGAAAATTCGGCGCGCTGATATCATCAAAAACGCCCAAAATGTCTATCTTACCATTTTGAGTTAAATTTACCTTGTCACACAAAATTATGAAATTTAAAGATGGCAACATTAAAATTATCTCCTGAATTTTTGCACTAAGCGATATAACAAGTGCCACAGTATACTTAATGGATAGTCAAAGTAACCGACATAGTTTACTTCGTATCCGCCAAAGCCTTTTTTGAAACGAGTGAAGCCTTCCCAACTTTCGCCGCGCTTATCTAGAGTATGCTCATTTACAATGCCCCAAAAATCGTATTTAACGCAACCAAGAGACTTGGCGTATTCAATTTGCTCCCACTGCAACAGGTGCGGCGCCATTAAAGAACGCTCATTATTATCTGTCGCGCCGTGAAGATAAGTTGCTCTGTTTCCACAGATTACGACAATATTAGCCGCGATAACTTTTTCTTCAAGCTCGGCGATAAATAATAAAAATTTTACTCGCTGGCCGTTAATCGCTAATTGTTTTTTATAATATTCTTTTGAGTGGTGCTTGATGTGTTTTCTTTCTGAAGTGCCTTCGCTCACCAATCGATAAAACTCTTCAAAATATTGTTCAAAATTCGCGACATCTGACGTCACGAATTTTACTTGCAACCCTTTACGCTTGGCCAACTGGATATTGTAGCGCCATTTCTCGTGCATCTGCGCCAGTAATTCATTCTCGGTTTTGGTAATATCCAAAATTAAAGTTTGGGAAGGTTCAATATCATAAGACAATTGTTTAAAGCCCATTCCCTTCAGACTATTCGCCATTGGCCAGTAACTATTATTTATATCCCACTCTGGGCCAAACCGAAAAAATATGACGTTGTCGCCCGCTTTATTTTTTACCGTTTCTATAATTTTTTTCA
>CAZYIG010000027.1:0-7358 GCA_964647205.1 uncultured Candidatus Saccharibacteria bacterium
GCCCGGGTTTTTTATGTGGCGGAGCTTTTCTTTTCGCGATTTTTAAGCTATTCTAATTTAAAAGAGGTTAACTAAATTAATATCTACTATGCCCGAACTGCCCGAAGTTGAAACCATTAGCCGGCAACTTAAAAAACTAATTGCCGGTAAAAAAATTAAAGAAATCGCGGTAAAATTACCCAAAATTATTAAGATGCCGACGGCTATTTTTCGGCGCACGCTAACAGGAGCCGTGATAAAAAAGATTAACCGGCGAGCTAAAATTTTAATCATTGAACTAGATAATGACTGGACGGTATTGATTCACCTCAAAATGACCGGCCAGCTGATATACAGTTCAGCTCCAAATACTGCCGAGAACAAACATGCCCATGTAATTTTTAAATTTTCTGATAAAAGCCAGTTGATTTTTAACGATTTACGCCAATTCGGATATATCAAACTAGTCAAAACGGCAGAGCTAATCAATTTTTTTATAAAAGAAAGAACCGGTCCCGAGCCATTGGCCAAAGATTTTACTTTAGCGGATTTTCAAGCCTTGCTGGCCAAAAAACCAAAAGCTAAAATCAAGCAATTTTTAATGGACCCCAAAAACATCGCCGGCATTGGCAATATCTACGCTGATGAAATATTGTTTTTTGCCGGCGTTCATCCTTTGTGTCAAATTAAAAGATTGAAAGAAATGGATATTAAAAAAATATTCAAGGGGATAAAAAATATCCTGCGTTTGGCTATAAAATTAAGAGGGACTTCGGCCAGCGATTACTTGGACGCTTACGGGCAAAAAGGTCGCTTTGCGCAAAAATTGAAAGCCTATGGCAAAGAAGGTGAAAAATGTGTAAAATGTAAGGGTCGGATAATCAGAATAAAAATTGGCGGTCGCTCGGCGCATTTTTGCCCCGCCTGCCAGCCCCGTTAGAAACTTATTTCGTTGTTTGTGCTATTGCGATAAAAGCCGAAGGCAAAGCTGAGCTTAGCTCTGCGAGATTGCTTGTTAACTTATTTTTACAAGTAACAAAAAGCCGAGTTTCTGTCTGGGGCCAAAAAATATGAAAATATTAAAATTCTTTGATCTATTAGAAGACAAAATTCGTCACCATTTAAGCCATTTTCCGATTCTCTATGCTTTGGTCGGTTTTATCGGGATTGTTTTGATTTGGCGGGGCATCTGGCATATTGCCGATGATTTTCAGATAAGTTCCTGGCTTTCGGTTATTATTGGTATTATAATCTTGCTTTCTTCGGGACTTTTTGTTGCCCTGGCCATTGGGGACGAAGTTATCATCAACGCTTTCCGGGGCCGGCGCAAAGTGACCGAACTCAAATTGGAAGAAACCCTGACTCTATCCGAAAGAGTTGATGAAATAAAAAAATCATTAGAAAAAATAGAAAAATCTTTGTCTCATGTTGAAAAGGAAGAAAAGAAAATTGAACAAGAAGTTACTGAAAATTAATAAAAAAATTATTGTTATCGCTCATAATATTCGCAGCGCCTTCAATGTCGGGTCAATTTTTAGAACTTCGGATGCCGCTGGTGTCAGCCAAATAATCTTAAGTGGCTACTGTCCTCATCCGCCGCATCCTCATCTTTTAAAAGTTTCTTTGGGAGCAGAAAAAGTAATCCCTTATGAAAAATGCAATCAGACTTGGCGAAAAATAATTGATTTAAAAAAACTCGGCTACCAGATAATCGCTTTAGAAAAAACCAAACAAGCTAAAAATATTTTCAATTTCAAACCAAAATTTCCGCTAGTTTTAATACTGGGGAACGAGAAAAAAGGGCTTTCATCAAAAATTTTAAAATATTGCGACGAAGTTGTTTTTATCCCTATGCGGGGATACAAAGAATCACTGAATGTTTCCGTTGCCTACGGCATAGCGATATACCAGCTAATAAATTATAAATCCTAATATCTCCGCCTACCAAAGCCAATAATGATTAGTGATTATGATAGATAAAAAGTATTCCTATTGTCTGTCCCATTAGTATCCGTATAATCACTTTGGTTATTGGCGGGCAGGTAAATTCTAAACAAATTCAAATATCAAGTTTCAAAATTGTTTAGAGTTTAGGATTTAGAAATTAGAGCTTAATCATTTATGGGTAAAATACAAAAAATTCGTGAGCAAAAAAAGATAGAAGAGATAACCGGACAAATGGAAAAATTTCAAAGAAATAAAAAAATAGCTGTCAGTATTTTTTTTAGTCTAGCAGCCATTGGTCTTTTGATTTACGGCATAGTAAAATTTTTAAATTGGAAAATTGATTCGTCAGACAATGCCTCGGAAGTAAAATCACTAAGTACCACGCCAATCCCGACGCCCAAGACCGAAAGTCTTTTTCCGTCTCTTGGCCCGGCAGCCGTGGGACAACCTATTATGCAAACAGATAATAACCAACAAACAGCGACTAGCCAGTATGCAATAATTGAAACCGACAAAGGAAATATTAAGCTAGAATTGTATTCAGCCGATGCTCCAAAAACGGTCGCTAATTTTATCAGCTTAATTAATAAAGGCTTTTATAATGGTTTAAAATTTCACCGGGTTATCGCTGATTTTATGATCCAAGGCGGCGATCCTAAGGGCGATGGCACGGGCGGGCCGGGCTACAGCTTTGAAGACGAAATAAACCCTTGGAGCTTGGGCTTATCAGAAGAAACGATTAAATCGTATACGGCTCAAGGCTATCAATATACCCGAAATTTAACGTCTCACAAAATGACTGTCGGCGCGCTGGCGATGGCTAATGCCGGGGCAAACACTAACGGCAGCCAATTTTTTATCGTCACCCAGCAAGACCAGCCGCATTTGGACGGCAAACACACAGTTTTTGGCCGGGTAATTGAAGGCCTGGATGCGGTGCGGAAAATTCAGCAGGGAGATGTAATAAAAGAAATTAAGATAGTAAATTAGTAAATAAGTAAATTAGCGAATAAGAGAGACCGAAAGCCTTTTGCTTATTGACTGTTTCACATATTCACATATTCACATGAGTAAAATTGTTTTTGATATTGAAACTATCGGTACAGAATTTGATAACCTGCCGGAGGAAGTCCAAAAATACGTTTTAAAAGATGCCGAGGACGAAAAGAAAGTAAAAGAAGCGAAAGAAAAATTAGGCCTCTCTCCTTTGACCGGCGAAATCGTCGCGATTTGTTTGATTAATCCCGAAACAGGCAAAGGAAGAACCTATTTTCAGGCACCCGGCAAAGAGATTAAGCCGTTCATTGAAGATGACATAGAATATCAGGCGCTGACTGAAAAAGAAATTTTAGAAAAATTTTGGCAAGAAATAAAAAATTATAATCAATTCATTACTTTTAATGGCCGGAAATTTGATTGCCCATTTATTATGTTGCGCTCAGGCGCGCTAAAAGTCTGTCCTTCCAGAAACTTAATTCCTTATCGCTACAGCGACCAAGAGCACATAGATTTGCTTGATCAGCTAACCTTTTATGACGCTTTCCGTAAATTTTCTTTGGACGTTTACTGCAAATCATTTGATTTGGAAGCCGGTAAAATGAAGGGGATGAGCGGGGACAAAGTTCAAGAATATTTTAAAAAAGGCAAGCACTTGGAAATTGCCCGTTATTGTTCGCTGGACGTCAAAGCAACGGCTCAATTGTTTGAACGCTGGGAAAAGTATATAAGAATTTAGGCTAATTTATTATGTTTAATCAACCAATAAAATTGGGATTAGCGATAGTGGCGATTTTTCAAATAGTAGCTATTTTTTATATGCTGAATTTTTATAATAAATTAGTTTCTAATCCCGATAATTATTATAAAAATATTTTAGTCGGCAAAGATAAATTAAACTCAAAAATTATGGAAGAGGCCGCTCAAGAAAATTAATTATTGACAGACTGACTCAAAAGATGTATCATTATTTTGAAGATAATTAAAAAAATGTCTGACAAAAAACTAATAATTTTTTCTTTAACGCTAGCCTTCCTATTAATTTTTGGCGGCTGGTATTACTCAAAAAACAGCCCCAAGCAGGCTGCTATTTTGCCTACTACAACTGACCAAGCGATAAAAGGGATTGTTATTGGTAGTCCAGATGCCCCGGTTACGATGGAAGAATATACGGAATTTTTATGTCCGGCTTGCGGCCGCTTTGCCACTCAAACATTGCCGCAAATAAAAGAAGAGTATGTCAAAACCGGCAAGGTCAAATTAATTCTTTATGTTTTTCCTCCGTTTGAGCTTGGCAATGCCGCGCTTTGCGCTAATGAACAAGGAAAATTTTCAGAATTTCATGATTATATTTTTCTGCATCAACAAGAGATTGCGAGCGAAGAAGATATAAAAAATTACGCCATAAATTCGGGTTTAAATGCCCAAGAATTTAACGCCTGCTACGCTCAAGATAAATACAAAGATAAATTAAATAAATGGTACAGTGAAGGAGGCAAGCGCGGTGTAACCGCTACGCCGACCTTCTTTATCAATGGTCAGCAATTTATTGGCGCTTATCCCTACGCGGACTTTAAAAAGATCATTGACGAGAAATTGGCCGAAACAAGATAATCGTTTTTCTATCGCCCCTTGACTCGCTCGGGGCGATTTTTAGTTATGAAACATTGACAATAATCAATATTTGCAGTATAATTTCAGACACATGCCAACTTCAATTTTCTTAATTAAAATAGCGGATTTTTACACTCAAGCCAAAAAATGGCTTTTTGAGGTTTTTGTTCCGGAAGAAAATAATCAGTATCTTCCTGAAGCCTTAAAACCTAAACTGCTTTTTTGCTATAGTGCAATTCTTTTATTAATTAAAATTGCGGCTATTTCTTTTTTTCTGTTTTTGCCTTACTCAAATTTTTTTTCCGCTATAACTCAAGATCGCTTGATTGTTTTAATCAACCAAGCCCGGCAAAATAATAATTTACCTGCTGTCTCGCTGAATGAAAAACTGAACACAACGGCCAATCTTAAAATTAACGACATGTTAACCAATAACTATTTTGAGCATATAAGTCCTGCCGGGGTCACACCTTGGTCTTGGTTTAAAAAAGCCGGCTATAATTATGCTTATGCCGGTGAAAATTTAGCGATTGATTTTGCCCAAACTGATGATGTTTTCTCTGCTTGGATGGCCAGCCCCACTCACCGCGATAATATTTTAAATCCCAATTTTAATGAAATTGGCCTAGCGGTTAAAAATGGCCCGTTGCAAAATCATGACGCGACTTTAGCGGTTTTAGTTTTTGGCCGTCCCGCTGCCGAAATTGCTCGGCTTTCTGGCGGCAAGCCTCAAACAGGACAAAGTACAACATCGGCAGATACAATTTCAAAAGAAAAGACAATATCGGCATCGGGTCGCTCAGCCACCCCAACGCCTAAAATACAAAAAACGCCATTGCCAAGATTAACCACCACGCCAATCCAGTCACCATCAACTATCCCATTAATTAGTAATTTGCCCAGCACACCAGCAAACCAAATTATCGCCGAAAAAGAAAATATTGAGCTTAAAAGCATTGCCGGAGAAACAACCGAAAATTTAGGAATAAACGCGGAACCGGCAAAGATACCGCGTAGTTTATCCTCAACCAGCAGCAAGTGGACGCCTAGAGTTCTGGGCGTTTTTGCCTCAAAAACCGATGAAGTGACCAAATCCCTATATCTTTATTTCGCCTTATTTTTAGCTTTGGCCTTGATGGTCAATATTTTCGTAAAAATAGAAATTCAATATTGGCCGACAATTTTTTCCACTACTTTAGTTATCTTGTTATCCAGTGCTTTAATTTTTATTTAAATTAAAATCGTATGAATAATAAAAATGAAATTTATTCCTTACTGGGTTGTTTGCCAAAAGCGCTGGCGGGTAATTTTTTAATTGGCATTTTTTTTCTTTTGCTGGGTATATTCCTCGGCGGACCAAAGATCTATATAGAAATTCAGGAAGCGGTTTTTACTTTTTCTTTATTATTGTCTTTATATGTCGCTATTACCTGGTGGAGTATCTGGACATTAGCTAAATATAAAGCGAAAAAAAACTTGGTCACCGAAGGGCCTTATCATTTCGTCCGCAGCCCAATGTACGCGGCCATAATTTTTATTTTAAATCCGGCTCTCGGCATTCTTTTCCGCTCTTGGCTGTTAACTCTGTCCAGTATTTTAATTTATTTTGTCTGGAAAAAATGTATCCTAGATGAAGAAGAGCATCTAGCGGCCAAATTTGGCCAGGCATACAAAGATTATCATTCCCGGGTTGGCCGTTTTTTCCCTAAACTTTGGCAAACTAATAAAATTATTTTCTACAGCTTATTGGCTATTTTAATTTTTTCAGTGACGTTCGTTTCTTTAAATTTTAACTCCTTTTATTTGCGCTGGACTATTTGGGAACAAAAAGGAAAGATAACCTATGACCAATCCTATAAACTGCCATCCGGCTTCCCCAGCTCCGGCCAAAATTTTAACCAAGAGCCTATTTTTGACGGTTTCTCCGTCTTGCCTTTGTCGCTAAAGTCTAATTATAACGCCTCACCCAATTCAATTTATATTGCCAAGACCGACACTCGCGCGCCAATTGTTTCAGCTAGCGGCATAAAACAATCAGAGCTTAACGCGGCTTTGGATCAAGGCGTGGTTCTTTATCCGGGCAGCGCTCTGCCGGGACAAAGCGGTGAAGTTGCTTTAACTGGCCATAGTTCGGTTTTCCCCTGGAATAAAACTTCTTACGGCCAAGTTTTTGCTTTGCTGGATAAAGTAGAAAATGGGGACGTAATCTCTTTGGTTTATAATAATTACCAATATGATTATCAGGTGACCGGCAAAGCGGTTCTTTTGCCAAACCAAGTTAAAACTTCGCCGACCATGGAACAGAAGCTGCTAATTTCCACTTGCTGGCCGATTGGAACATCACTTAAACGTTTAGTTGTCTATGCGGAACTGATAAAATAAATATGGCTAATCTTTTGGCAATTTCTTGACAAGACCTTGACAGATATAGATAAGTAGTTATATAATAATAGCACTTAAAAGGGGAGGGACTTTTAATTTATTGAAAGTTCTTTTTAAAATTGAAAAAAATACTGAAAGGAGGGGAAACCCATGAAAAAGGCTCTAATGCTTGCTATTGTGACGTGGTTTGTACTATTTTTCTCTTCTGGTTCATCTGCGTGCGGTTTGTGCGCGGAACTGGGAAAAAGGGGATTTTCCCCTGAAGAGTTTAACAAGACTATCGCCGAGTATTTTGGCGCCAGTCCGAAAGTAAGTGATTCCGGTAAACCTTTTCTGTCTGCTGGTGGCGCACCTTTTAACCTAGCCATCAGTAAAGACGGAAAGCTTTATCCGGTGACGAGCACCAAACAGCTTCGCGGTGTGGTCTTTGACGGGTCTAT
>CAZYIG010000027.1:7458-9248 GCA_964647205.1 uncultured Candidatus Saccharibacteria bacterium
AGGAGGTGCAAAATGAGACAAAGAAGAAAGTGGAAATCTTTCTTCGCGATAACCACGATATTCTTTTTCTTTTGCACTTTTATTCTGGGGTGCGCTGGAGAATATCGGCAGGTTCGTCGCGACGAAGGAAGGGTCACCGAGTATTACGTGACCTCAAGCGGCAAGCAAGTGGACACCAGAGTGGTTGAAGAGGCTCTGCGAGCCGGCGACATTAAAACATTGGCCGAAGTCAGCAGTATTTATCGGCCCATCTCAAAAGAGCAAGTCTCTCCGGAAGAATATAGCAGTGGGGAGATTTCGTTAGACCAGGATTATCCGGGTGGAACAAAGTATATTAATGTGGGTGCCAACCCACAGAAAATGCTAATCCCACCGGGTTGGTGGCCAATCGGGTTGCCAAAAGACATCAACGCTACCGTCAAAAGCGGCAAGAATGGCAAGAAACAGGCCACCGGTGTTTTACGCAAAGGAGAAGTGATTTGGGTTTATGTCGTCATCAAAAATGATAAACCGGTTATTGATCCCAAGAAGGGGATTCTGCTCCAAGTTGGAGCAGTCAAGCGTTGCGGTAACGCAGTAGTCTCCGATATCAAAATGTGGTATCCGTTGCCACTGCTCCGTCAGGCGGCGCAAAAACAAGTAGAAATACTTGTTCTGCAGAAGGTTATAGACCGCGGCCAGGCCGTGATTTATATGGAGCGCGAAGATAGCTCCAAATACTGGCTCATCGGTTTGGTTGCGGTTGCGGCTATCGGCGGATTCTTCATCGGAATGAATCAGTCAAAGACGGAGACGCAGTATGTTGAAAAGTGTACAAACTGCCCTCCGCCCAAGCCGCCTCCTCCCAAACCGCCACCTCCTCCACCACCTCCGCCAATTTCGTGTCCACCGGGACCTGGTCCGGCGCCCAGGCCAGCACCTTAAACAACAATTTACTCCGGACGAAGCGCAGACAAAAAAGTCTGGCGCTTCGTCCTTCAACTCTTTTCCGCAAAGTTGAACTTAGCTCTAAAAAAAGTTTTGTGGAAAAAAATTGGAGAAAAACAAAAAATATAAACATAAAATATTAAACCTTCCCCGCGCACGGAGGCGCGGGGAAATTACTTTATATTATAATAACTCATATGAAAAAAATTATTTCCATTATTAGTGTACTGGCAACTTTAAGCGCTATTCTCGCGCCGGTTTTGGTTGTGACCGCGCCAAGCGCTGCGCTAGCTCATGGTTCGCCCCAATTTAATTATCAGAGCGGTGATTTAAAAACGCTGAACGTAGCTAATCGAACCACGGGTACCGGCTGGCAAGACAACAGCATTTCAGCTGGCGCTAACAACAGCGTGGCCTTTCAAGTTTATTATCACAATGGCGTGCTTAATTCCGTTGCTCACAATACCAAAATTCGTTTAAATTTTCCCACGGATGTTCAAAACACCATAACCGTTAGCGCCTCTATAAGCGCTGACAACGCGTCTACGGTTAACGACAGCGTAGTTATTTATAGCTCGCCAGCGCAAAAATTAGTTATTGATACGGCTTCAATTAAATGGTACCCTAATCGTTCGGCCACGCCGACCATTGTTTCGGCAACCGCATCCGGTTCGGGCTATGCGGAATTAAATATGGGCGATATTAATGGCTGCTGGGAATATCAAGGCTATGTCACTTTTCTTGGTTACTTAATACCCGCGCCTACCCCAACTCCAACCCCAACTCCAACCCCAACTCCAACTCCGACGCCAACCCCCACCCCAACCCCAACTCCAACTCCGACGCCCACTCCTACCCCGACG
>CAZYIG010000028.1:0-9180 GCA_964647205.1 uncultured Candidatus Saccharibacteria bacterium
TTTTCTTAATATCTTCCACTCTCAACTGCAAATCACGCCGGCCGTTCCATTCGTCTTTGATTATTTCAAAAACTAAATCAACATCATCGCCAACTTTAAATTCCGTTTGATTATCTTTTACTAAACCAAAACCGATGGCTTTAAAAATCGTCCCGGACAACTTATTACTTTTTAGTTCTAATTTCAAATGCTTTGAGCCATTACCAACAATTCTTAAAGCAACGATAATAAAATCTTCAGCCAAAAAAATCGGCGCTTCGTTCCCCTTGCCAAACGGTTCAAATTTAATCAACTCGTCAAAAAGCGGCCAACTAATATCTTCCGCCTGGAGCTGGGCGTCAATTTCCAGCACCGGCGTCAAATCTTTGTCCGTCAATTTAGCGCAAGCGATTTTATTTATTTTTTCTTTGAATTTAATAAAATCCTCTTCCCTTAGACTTAGTCCGGCCGCGCCGGGATGCCCGCCAAATTCAATCAATAAGTCTTGGCACATGGTGATTGCTTCAACCAGATTAAAACCGGCTACGCTTCTGGCTGAACCACGAAAAATGCCTGTTTCCTGCTCGTTAAAAATCATCGTTGGCCGGTGGTGGCGGTCCGCAATTTTTCCCGCGACGAGACCGATGATGCCCGGCGACCACTCTTTGCTGCTCTCAATGATGAATGGGCTCTGCTTGTCAGAAATCTTTTGCTTTATTTTACTTTCAATTTCCGTCACAATTTCATCGGTTATTTTTTGCCGCCGCCGATTATAATCATTAATTTTTTCCGCCATTTCTTTTGCTTTTTCCCGGTCGCTTGTCAAAAGCAAGTCCAAGGCCAAATCCGCGTGTTCAATTCGGCCCGCCGCGTTGAGCCGCGGCGCTAACACAAAACCCAGAGAATAGGCATCTAAATTAGTAGATAATTTTTCAATTTCAAAGATCGGGCTTAGTCGGGCAACTTTCATTAGCTCTTGCAAGCCCGGACGCTTAGTCTGAGCTAAAACAATCAGACCATAGCGCACTAGCGTCCTATTCTCACCAAGCAGAGGCATACAATCAGCCACGGTAGCTAGGGCAACTAAATCTAACAACCATTTTTCCCAACCAGTATTGACTGTCTCGCTTTCTGAAATTAACGCTTGAACTAATTTAAAAATGACCCCGGCTCCAGCTAAGTCTCTGAAGGGATATTTATCTTCAGCTTGCCAAGGATTAACAATAATTTTAGCTGCCGGCAAGGTTTTCCCAATTTGATGATGATCGGTTATAATTACCTCCGCCCCAAGCTTATTAGCCAACGCAATTTCTTCAATGCTAGAAATACCGCAATCAACAGTGATAATTAGTTTTGTTCCGTCAGCAATAGTTTTTTTAATAGAAACTTCGCTCAAACCATAGCCTTCTTTTAGGCGATTGGGAATAAAGACCCCGCCGGTTGTATTAGCTCCTAATTTTTCCAGAATGGTTTTTAAAACTACTGACCCGCAAACACCGTCCGCATCATAATCACCAAAAATAGCGATCTGCTCTTGACTGGCAATTGCTTTTTTTATTCTTCTAACTGCCTCTTTCATCCCCAACATCAAAAAAGGATTATGGAGATCCCCTTCATAATCCGGATTAAAAAATTCATCAACTTGCACCTGCGTTTTAAGTCCCCGATGGTACAAAAGATTTAAAACGGCCAATGGATATTCAGGAAAACTATTAATAAATTTTTCCGGCGCCTGTTCCTTTAGTTTCCAAATCATTATAACTGTAAAATGTAAATCTCCCGCCTCGACTCGCTATCGCTTGTCGAAGCGAGGCGGGCAAAATGCAAAATGATTCGCCGGCTGGCGAATAAAATTAAAAGTTTATTAATTCATCCCGCTCGCCGTGGCGAGCGGGATACCAAAACTTTACATTTTGATATTTAAATTTTAAATTAACTTAATGCTTTTACTCCCGGTAATTCTTCTCCGCTCAAAAATTCCATCATTGCGCCGCCGCCAGTTGAAACAAAACTGAATTTATCAATTAAATTTAAGCTCTCCAAGTAGCTGACTGTTTCGCCGCCGCCGGTCACCGAAAAAGCCGATGATTTGTAAATTGCTTGTGCTATAGCCTTCGTGCCATGACCAAAAGCTTCTTTTTCAAACAAGCCCATCGGTCCATTCCAAAGTACCATTGCAGCCTGATTAATAATATTAGCAAAAAGACTCTCCGAGTCCGGACCAATATCCAAAATCATCTCATCTTCACCCGTTTTTCCTATCGGCCCAAAACGACAAAGCCCGATGGCTTCTTTATTCGTGCAAAGCACCGCGTCCAGCGGTAAATGAATTTTTGTATCGGTCAGGCGCAAATTTTTTATTTCTTCCACCATTTCTTCTTCAATAAAAGATTTACCGATGGCAACGCCTTGAGCATGTAAAACCGTATTGGCCAGGGCACCGCCCAAAATAATATCCTGCGCTTTGCCCAAAAAACTCTGGATTAATTTTATTTTGGTTGAAATTTTAGACCCGCCGATAATCACGCAAAAAGGCTGTTTTGGATTATCGCGAATTTTAGTTAGATTATTAATCTCTTTTTCCAGTAGGAAACCGGCACAACTAGGTAAAAATTTAACTATGGCCCGAACCGAAGCATGAGCTCGGTGGCAAACACCAAAAGCGTCATTCACAAAAACTTCTCCCAACAAAGCTAGCTGTTTGGCAAAAATTTCGTCGTTATCTTCCTCTCCGCCATGAAAACGTAAATTTTCCAGTAACAAAATATCACCGCCAGACATGCCTGCTATTAATTGATCCACTGATTCGCCAACGCAGTCAGGCGCCAATTTGACCGGTTCATTTAATAAAATCTCTAGCCTTTTTCTTACTGGCTCAAGACTAAACTCGGGCGTTATTTTCCCTTCTGGCCGGCCAAAGTGAGCCATTAAAATAATTCTCGCGTTTTGCTGCTTTAGATAATTGATTGTTGGCAAAGTAGAGCGAATTCTAAAATCATCCAAAACATTTTTTTGCTTATCCAACGAAACATTATAGTCAACGCGAAGTAAAACGCGCTTATTTTTTACATCAATATCTTTAAGTAATTTCATTAACAATCTATCAAAATCCCAATCAGCAAGATACAAGATACAAACAATTTTCAATGACCAAATTCCGAATATTCAAACTAATTTGATTATTGAAATTTGAAATTTGTTTGATTATTGTTTCTTGGTTCTTGGTTATTTATCTTTAACATTTTCAATTATTTTCACAAATTCGTCAGCGTCTAGGCTGGCTCCCCCAACCAACACACCATCCATTCTTGCTTGCTTAACATAATTATTTTCGTTATCAGCGTGAACGCTGCCGCCATAAATAATCGGCGTTTTATCGGCCAAAAAGCGACTGTAAAGCTTAGTCAAAGTCTTCTTGATAAACAAAATAGCGCTCAAAGCATTGTCCGGTAGACAATTATTACCCGTACCAATTGCCCAAATTGGTTCATAAGCGATAATAACATCTTTCATTTGATTAATACTTAAGCCAACCAAATCTTTAGTAAGCTGACCCTCAACTGCCAAGCTCATCTCTTCGCCAGCTTGTTCGCCAACACACAAAATCGGCCGCAACTTAGCGCGCAAAATTGCTTTAATTTTTAAATTTATAATCTCATCGCTTTCTCCCATATAATTGCGCCGCTCTGAATGTCCGACAATTACAAATTCGGCACCAGCATCAGCCAGCATTTGAGGTGATAATTCTCCGGTATAGGCACCGCTCGCTTCCCAATGACAATTTTGCGCGCCCAAACTTAAGTTTAAATTCGTTCCCGGTTTTAATTCTTTCAGCCAAAGTGCCGGCGGACAAAGAATTACTTTAATATCGCCAGATTTTTTTACCGCTTTTTTTACACTTTCAAAAAGCTCGCTAGCTTCTTTGAAAGTCTTCGGATTCATTTTCCAATTAGCTATAATAAAAATTTTGTTCATTTTTTTAATATGATTACGTTTGATTCTTTTGTAAAAAATGCCGCCTAATCCACCAAATAGCTCCTAAAATTATTATGATTCCAATGACTAGATCAAATTTATGAAAATAAACTTTGAGCTCGTTCCAATTTTCTCCGGCAATCAAACCGGCATAAGTCAGAAAAAATGACCAAGGCAGAGAACCCAAAAAAGTATACAAGCAAAATTTCTTAAAATCCATTCTCGCAATACCAGCCGGCAGAGAAATAAAAGTTCTGACTACCGGTAATAAACGGCTAAAGAAAACTGCCGCTTGGCCGTATTTTTTAAACCAATTATCCGCTAGCTCTAAATCATGTCCCGAAATTAGAATATACTTTCCATATTTTTCAATTGTCTTGCGGCCGCCAAAATAGCCAACAACGTAAGCGATAATTGAGCCAAATAAATTACCAACCGCTCCCCATAAAACAACTTGCCACAAAATAAACCGACCCTCCCAAACCAAAAAACCAGAAAACGGCATAATTACTTCCGAGGGAATAGGGATACAAGCGCTTTCCAGCGCCATTAAAATGAAAACACCGGCGTATCCCGTTGTTGAGATAACGCTGATTACTAAAGAACTTAACCAAGCAATAATTGCTGCCATTGCAGATTAATATCTAATTTCTAATACCTAATTTCTAACCTGTCCCCGCTTTGCGGGGACTTCATTGGAAATTGGTCATTGGAAATTGGTCATTTTTTATTATATTTCTCTAAGGTATCTCGCCGCTTCCTCCGGCTGAACAGTAGAAATCTCAATGCCTGTCCCCAGTTCAAAGCCGGCCCAAGTTGAGGTTTTGGGCAAAATCTCAAAATGCCAATGATAATGATTATAATCTTTACCGTCAGGTGGCGCTGTATGTAAAAAAAAGTTATAAGCCGGATCATTCATTCCTTTAAAGATACGGCTTAGAGTTTCTTTAAAAGCTTCTGCTAATAAAACTTTATCTTTTTCTTTTATCCGTTCAAAATAAGCATGGTGCTCTTTAGGATAAATGCGAATTTCAAAGGCGACACGCGAAGCAAAGGGAGTTAACACGACAAATTTTTCATTTTCAAAAATAATCCGCTGTTTGTTCTCTCTGTCCCATTCTATCATTTTACAATGCACACATGCTCCTTGCGCTTCAAAAAAAATTCGTGAACCATTTATGCTGCTTTGCAAATCGGGATCAATCATAGGCATGGCAATTATTTGAGAATGCGGATGAGCGACTGAAGCGCCGGCTTCATGGCCATGATTATGAAAAATAGCAACATAATTAACAAATTTTTCGTTGGCCAAATCCAAATATCTTTCCTGATAAGCATCAATCACTTTTTTTATTTGCAAAACAGAAAGTTCGGCTAAAGATTTTTTATGATCGCGGGTTATCACCACTTCGTGAAAGCCGACTCCGTCCATTAATGAATAAGGACCTTCCGCTCTCTCGTGCAGACTGTCAGAACGAGAAAAAGCGGGAAATTTATTAGGAACAACCGTAACTTCCCAATCACCATTGTCATTCTTATATTCTAATACCGGTTTTTCTTGCTCTCCTAGATTACAAAAAAAACATTCTTTTTCTGGAATTTCGCGTTTTTCGCGCTGCTGCGTAGCAAAGGTTTCCGGACGCCGTGCCCGACCCGTTGCAATCAAGACCCAATCTTTACTGACCAAATTAAAACGTAGTTCTGATGCAAGTTTTTTAATTTGTTCTCCCATGCTTAGTTATTTTTTATTTTATATTCATCCCTAACTGACCACCACCAAATTTGAAAAAGTTCCCTGAAAGTTCTCAAGTATCCTTTTAGGCTCACCTTACTGTCTGGATCATTTACCCAATAAGTTGGAATAATGCTAATTTTATATTTTAATTTCCGAGCCAGCGCCAAAACTTCTATATCAAATCCCCATTTATCAATTTTGGTTTTTGAAAAAATAGCTCCAGTGGCGGCCGCCGAGAAAGCTTTAAATCCGCATTGTGTATCCCAAATACCCCAAACTGCAAAAATTTGAATTAAAATATTACCCACGTTTCCTAGCTGTCGTTTTAGCCAAGGCTGAGACACGGCTTGCTTGGCCCCTTTAGCATCCTTGGAATCACGCGTTCCAATCACCACGTCGGCTCCCTCGTCAAAGTATGGCTTCATCTTATCAAAATGATCCAACGTGGTGGCGTTATCCGCATCCATAAAAAGCCGAATTTGACCCTTGGCTTCCAGCATTGCCTGGCGGACAACCCAACCCTTGCCATGATTTTCCTGGTTATCAATTAAGCGTAAATTCTTGATATTTTTTTGAAAGTCACCAACAATCTGCCCAGTTTTATCGCTAGAACCATCAGAAATCACTAAAATCTCATAATCAAAAAATTGCTTTTGCAAATATTGATCCACCGCTAACAAAGTTTTGCTGATTCGCTTTTCTTCATTATAAGCCGGAATAATGACTGATAAATAAGGACTACCTTCCATGTGCTTAATTCGTCATCCTGAGCGAAGTAAAGGATCTTTTCACTTAATGACAAATGACGAAATCCTAATGACTAATCAATGACAAAGGTCAAAATCCAAATTGGACATTGAGTCATTGGGATTTTATTTGTCATTAGTCATTGGAAATTTGTCATTTCTCGCAATAGATTCTTCGGCTTTCGACCTCAGAATAACATTTTTAACCATTAAACATCTTAAGCTAAGCTCATTATATCATAAAAACTAAAAGAAAAAAGGCTGTCCAGCTAAAAGCGCCTAGCCGGCTACACCGGCCTTATTCATAATCTTCACTACCAATTTCCTCGTATTTCCATGCGAAAGCAAACCAAGATAAGATGAAATCGTTTCTGGAGAAAATGTATGGCTAACCTTTTTCATCATTCTTCTTTTTGTTGAAGTTCGAATCACTCTGTGGCGCGAAAAATTAACCCAACCCAAAAAATCCACGCCGGAAGCAAACGTTTTTATAAAAACCTTATCCTGATAAAACGCCAGCCTTAATTCAGATTCTAAAAATTCCGATATTTTAGGAATAAGATTTTTCAAAACCGATTTATCCTCATGTAAAATGACAAAATCATCCGCGTAACGAATATAATATTTTATTTTTAGCTCATGCTTAACAAATTGATCCAGTTCGTTCATATAAACATTAACGAGTAGCTGACTAGTTAAATTGCCTAGCGGTAAACCGACGCCAGTTTTACCCTCTGTGTTAAAGCTATCTATAACTTGCGATAGAAGACGCAAGGCATCTTTATCTCTAATATGTTCTGCTAAAATATCTTTTAATATTTTATGGTCAATACTGGCAAAGAACTTCCGAATGTCGCACTTTAAAGCCCAACATGTCCGCGTGTTATTTTTACTGACTTTGCCGGCAAATTCCCTGAATCTGTTGATTGCTCTATGCGTGCCTTTGCCAATTCGGCAAGAATACGAATCAAAAATAAATTTACGGTCAAAATACGGGTATAAAATTCGGTAAATCGCGTGGTGAACCAATCGGTCGCGCACGCCGGCTTTATGGATATCTCGCGGCTTGGGGTCGTTTATTTTAAACGCTTGATAGGCGCCATGCTTATAGGTATGATTAAGAAGTTCCTTGTGCAATGCAAAAATATTATCCATTAAGTTCAGCAAAAATTCTTGCACATCTTTTTTGCCTCGCTTGCCTTTCAAAAATTCTTTCCAGGCCTCCAATAAATTATCAATACTGATAATATTTTCAAAACTATGAGTCAATTGAATTTTTACCCCGTTAGAAAACATAACTTATACAATTATTTTTAATTTTAAAATCATGAATTCTATAAACGGCGATTTTGATAAAAGGCAAACTTCTAACGGGGTGAATAAAAATGCGTCTTTAACGCCCCCCCTCCAACGCTTCCGTCCCTGCTTCAAAAGGTCAAAGACCTTTATCTTCTATGGTATGGCTATTATCAAATTTTGCCCAAGACTCATCGCTTCACGCTTGGACAAAAAATAGATAATTTATTAACGGAAATAATTGAAGCGACTGCGATTGCTATTTTCTTAAAACCCGAAGAAAAAATGCCTTATGTCAGACTAGCCATCAGAAAAACCGATACTTTAAAAATATTTTTTATGATTCTCTGGGAAACAAAATCTTTGGACAACAAAAAATATATCGCTCTTTCTGAAAAGTTAAGCGAGATTGGCAGGATGCTGGGTGGTTGGAACGGCCAGCTTTCTAAATCCGCAAAATAAAACTCCCCCGACAAATCGCAGGGAGAAAAATGAAAAGAGTTGCGAGACGACGAACGCAAACCCATTGTCGCGATTCCATCTGTTTTCGGGATTGTCGTAGTACGCGTTCAACCAGCAGCCATCATCGTTCCGGTTCACATCCAGGAGATTCGCCTTGCCGTCAGAATTGTACAAAATGCCTTCTGTGCCACTGCCCCTTGAATGCTCTTGGAGCTGTATCGTATTCGGCATATTTAATGCCCTAGCATTTCATACCAAGTATCTTCATTTTTTGAAGTTTCTACATGCGACACTCTATTCTCAACCTTAATCGAAAATATTCTCAACGCATGGATACTGGATTGGGAAGCGGGAAACCGTAATCGCCCGCATACTTTCCTACTACCTATTTTATTTTATCACAAAATATAGGATATCGTGAAATACCTTATATTTTGTCTTCGCTCGAACGATATACCTACTGGCACATCGTCCTCTCTAGCCAAAATAAAAAACCTCGCACTGTTCCTCCTTTCTTGTACGAGGTATAATTTTTTTTACGGCTTCAAAGGACAAAGTTCTAGGGATCCAAAAGATCCGAGATACTAAATCCTAAGCGCCAACTTGCGAGACGACGAACGCAACCCCACTGCCGCGACCCCATCTGCTCCCGGGACCGACGCAGCACGCGCTCAACCAGCAGCCATCACCGCTCCGGCGCACAACCAGGAGACTCGCCTCGCCGTCAGAATCCTTAATGGGTTCGTGCATGATGACAATCCACCAAAGCCCCATGGCCTCAATCTCTTCGTCCGAGAAATTTTCCCGGATAAGGCAGGCTACTTCGGCGTTCGGTTTGGTCAACTTCCGCTTGTCGGCCTCGGAGCGAATCTTTTTTGTGATCCGGCCATTATCCTCAAAAATCATGCCCTTGAGGATGGCGATTTCATAAGTCACGCCCTTGGTCGGTTTGAAATTCGGCGAGCGGAGCAGGCTTTTGGCGTAATC
>CAZYIG010000029.1:0-9048 GCA_964647205.1 uncultured Candidatus Saccharibacteria bacterium
GAAGCGCTGCGAAAAAATTAAAAGCAAGTTATACAAATTGAGCCCGTCGGCCAGTGTTTAAGCAATATGGGAGTATGCCATCTTTATTATTTTTTGTCAATATTTATTCCCCTCTCCTACAAAAAAGGATGGCCCGAGCCAAGCCCATAGCTAAGATTCGAATCAACTTATAAAATAATCCCCTATTACATAATGCTCACGATAGTGAAGATAATGCAGTCTAAAAAATAAAAAAGCCGGCTCCCTGTTGGAAGCCGGACTAGATAATCCTCGCTTGGCGACAGATGCTTAGAATCCCATCGCCGACATATAAGCCATGCCGCATGCCATGGCACCAGACAACAAAAAAAGAAAAGAAAATAGGAAACCCGTCTTCACGCTCCTTCCTCCTTTCTAACGTTGAACCCATGGTTTCGAATTGAGTAAATTTTCAAATCAACACCAGTTTCTTTTTCTTCTGGGCACGAGATACAGCTCGAAATAGAAATCGCTGTGCCGGGTAAAAATTCTTGTCTGTAAATTAGCTCCTCGACATCTTCAGAGCCTTCAGAAGATAACTCTATCACAACTGTTCGCAAAAATCGCCTTATCGCTTCTGCTCTTTGATCTGTCAAATCCATGTGCGAACCGCAAGAACGACAGGTCAAAATTATTTTTTCCGGATGACCGCATTGTTCACAAATGAAATCTTTCTCTCCCTGTCCAACTACATGACAAAGAACACATTCGCCAAAATGCTTTCCCTTAATCTTTTTCATAACCCTTCCTTTCTTTTTCTCTTCAATTGTAGAAGAACGATTTCAAAAATTACTGATATCAAATTTCAAAATATATATTTGAAAATCTGACTTCAATAATCTTTATCAAGTAATTAATGAAGGGATGAACCCAAGCCCGTTTCACCGCGCTTCATTTTTTCTTGAAAAATTGAAGCGCTGGTTTCTGCGTATTCACTAATCTTTTTCAAATAATTCGTTTCTTTAAAATCGTCATCACTCGGATCTGGGATATCACCACCAATCAAAAAGTCAGCTTTCATTGCTTCGTCCTTATTGGGATTTCTGGTGATATCAAAGGAAACACCGCACTCTTTCTGATGGCCTTCTTTGTCTACGTATGAAAAAGTGAAAAATCCATCAATGCCATGCAAGTCCAACGGTCCGCCAACCGAAGTATAAAATTTTAAACGATTCATGTCATCATCACTTTCCAGTCCCAATCTTTCCGCCAAGGCTAATCTGATTTCCCGCGCAAAATCTTTTTTGGGATTAGTCGGGTCACCGGGCTGAA
Source organism: uncultured Candidatus Saccharibacteria bacterium (assembly GCA_964647205.1). Lineage (GTDB taxonomy): Bacteria > Patescibacteriota > Minisyncoccia > Portnoybacterales > GWB1-42-6 > CAZYIG01. Next base: position 1,291 of record CAZYIG010000029.1, read on the forward strand.
ATTTCTTTGTTATCTCCACCGCCTCCCGGAAAGGCAAAGAATTCGATTGCCTAGGCTGATAGCCGCGCGCTTTTACTTTTTCTTGAGACATAGCCAATTCCTTTTGATAAGCTGGGTCATCCTTTTTTATTCCATCGGCCAAGTCAAATTCATATTCCGGTCCCAGATAACGTTTGCCTATTGAGTTTTCAAATATTCCTTCTTTCATAATATATTAGTCCAACTAAAAATATGCCTATAAAGATTCTAACTTAAAATATATAAAATTGCTAACAAATTTAGAAAATGATGGGCCATTCTGTTTTTGCAGAATGGCCCGTGTTTCTTGTGCTCACCCGGTCCAGTTAGGCCGCTACTGTTTCTTCTTTCGATGTCCGCTCCGGTAAGGGGACGAAGGCAACCGTCATGTCATCAGGCTGGCCGGTCTCCTCGTTTTTGAGGTTCAGACTGAAGACCTCGGCACTGCACGGCAACGCCAGGGAATCGATGGCGGTTAAATATTTGATTTCGCCCTCCGGCGCGCCGGATGTCTTTTGAATATCCAACATCAAATACTTTTTGCCTCTGCCGGTCGTCTTGATGACAACCTTCACATTCGCCACGGCCCGCCTGCCTAAATCGGCTTCGCTAAAACCGTAGAAATTACAGTTAAGGATCACGCCCTTGAATGCCTTGCCGTGCGCCCAATGTTCCGGAACGCTGACAGTCGGATAGCCACCTGGCACCAATTGCATAGAGTCGGACTGCTTGGGAACTCTTACCCAAATCCCTGAATATTGTCCGATTGTTCGATATTCCGCGCCGTTCCCCAGTTTCTTTCCGTCCATCTTGCACCTCCCATTTATAATGTCCTGCCGGAATGGCAGGAGCTTGTGTCAAAAAGGACTAGCCTTCTATGTCTACTACTATAACATCTCATACTTTTTTTGTCAATGCTAATAGCCCGAATTAAAAAACGCCCTTGTCTTGAATGAAAGCGTTTTTATTCAAGTTATATTCCCCTATTTGGCTAACTTTCTATATTCAAGGTAAGAATAAGCTACAAGAGTTATCATCAACAAAAGAATTCCGCCCATCAAAATCCAGAAGGTATAAACGCCCGGCAAGAAACTCGCCAGTAATAATATTCCCGCCAGCGTCATAAATAATTGGCCGCCAAGTTTATGTGTCTTGTCCCAAACAACTTCCGAATGCAGAGTCCAAGGAAAGCGAATGCCAATGGTATAGTTCTTTTTTATTCTTGGCATCATCCAGCCCATAAATAAAAATAATATGCCCACTCCCCAAGAAACAAACTGACCAACATTAATCTCGTTCCCCAGCGCCGCATAAATGGTTATGAAATAAATCGCCGCGAGAAACAAAACGAGAAAAACCTTAAACCAGAAATATGAATTCTGGAATATTTCAATATTCGCCTTGTGCGGGTCCATTAAGGGGAGCACGCTCATCAGAATATAGATGAACAAAATTAGCCCCGGAAAGAAATAGATAGAAAAGGTCTTGGGCATATAACCGTTAATCTGGCCGTTTATATCCCAATGACTGGGCACTCTATCGGGTAATTGAGGATAGAAATATAGACCAACCGCTAACGTTATTAAAATCAGTAAAATGGGTAAAATCTCTTTTTTTGAATAAAGCTTCATAGGCCTATTAAGTCATCCTGAACGAAGTGAAGGATCTATTATAGATTCTTCGGTTGCAGCCTCAGAATGACAGCTTATAATAAGTTTAAAAAAATTTATTGACTTTTTTATTTAAATAAAATAGTATCAAATATCAATGAAGTTCTTAATAAGGGAGGTAAGCGTATGGGAATATTCAACACGACAGCCAAGGAAGTGGCCGATGAAAGACTCCAAGAGGCGCGAAAGGGAATACAGGATTTACAGAATTACCTGAGCATAGTGACCAAAGAGATCGATCGTCACAGAGAGCTCAATCAAGGAAGAGGATTTCATATCGTCTGGGCCAGTGGAATTATGGAGAAGGCACTCGTCATCTACAACGAAATCGCTCGCTGCAACGGCGCGGTGCTGGTACGGGCAACCGAACCATCCAAGATACCCAACAAAAATATGATTGTCTGCGAGCGTAAAGCTGGGCGATGCAACATTTGTAACGCATCATTTCCTCACGGAACTGGCACGTGTCAAGATGGGCACAAGTTGGGGAAAGAATACACAAGCCCTTGCTAACATTCATTCTGTTCCCCACTAGCTCTAACGGTAGAGCAGCCAGCCGTTAACTGGTGCGTTCCCTGGTTCAATTCCGGGGGTGGGGAGCCAGCTCTTTTACTCAAGCCTCTTAACCAAGAGGCTTTTTATTTTGCTAATATTATATATTATAACCCACAAATATTGGTCTGACCATTGCCTTGTAAGCAAAGCTCGGTCTCTTCAAATTCTACCTTTTTATCCGCTAAATTTATTTTCACTTTGACTGCCAGACCGCGTTTTACTTCCAAACTAAAATATTGGTCAAAAATAAAATTACCCAACGAATAATAAATCATTTTACCCTGATATTCTTCTTTATCTTGGATTACGTGCGGGTGCGTTCCAATAACTAAATCCGCGCCAGCATCAACGAACTCATGAGCTAAATTTTTTATAACTCCATTAGCTACGCTATCATATTCAATCCCCCAGTGCGCATAGACAATTACGATATCCGCTTGAGCTTTAGTTTTCTTTATTTCTTCAATGACCGCTGTCCGCTCGCCCACCGTAGCCTTAGCGAAGGAGGGCTCAACCGCTGCATTACCAGCAAATTGATTATAGTTCACCAAGGCAATTTTTACACCTTTTATATCTTTTATAATGCTACGCTCGTCAACCGGCGCGCCAAAATAAGAGATACCTGCCTTATTTAAATATTGCTTAGTCGCTTCCAATCCCTTCTGGCCAAAATTTAGAATATGATTATTGCCCAAGCTAACTAGCTGAATATTATTACTAAACAACGTGTTGGCCAGGCTTGGGCTAAAAGTAAAAATATAATTATTTTGGCCACCCGGCAAAGTATTAACACTCACTGATTGATTTTCAGTAATTGGCCCTTCCAGATTAGCAACAACCAGATCATTCTCGCCTAACCAATCTTTTAACGGCTCAAAAATAAAATCATTGCTATTTTTAGCAGCCGCCTGCCGGATATTCCGGTCAAACATTAAGTCGCCAACAAAAATAATTTCTATCGGCTTTTTTTCTTTTTCCTGTCCAATAATTTCTGGGGCTATGACCATTTCTTCTTTTTGCTCCTCATTGAAAGAAAGCCCATTTTTGTTGTTGACCGAATAACCGCACCAGAACAGATAAGAATCCGCCATAAGTAAAAAAAGGATGACAAACGACAGAGCCCCGTACCAAAATTTTTGGCACGGGGCCAGATTATTGTCTAAAATTAGTTTTTTATCACTTGCCAAAATCTATTTTTATCAATTTTCTACCGGCTAAAAAATAAGGTCATTGCCGAAGCAAAAAAATTCAACGCTGAAATTAATAACCGAGGAGCATTTAATGCCTGTGGCGCAGGCGCTTGTTCAATTTGCGGAGCAGGCTGAGAAACCGGTGGGGGCGGTTGGACTTCGCCGCCATCCGATGGCGGCGAAGCTTGTTGTTGTTGAACAAAAGGAACTTGCTCCATTTGTCCAGTTGGCTGAATTCCGTTTGGTAATTGTCCTCCTTCTCCGGCTGGAGATTGCATAGGCTGACCTTCTTGCAAAATAAATTCTTGATTTAATTTATTTTCTACCATCGGCGGATTAAATTCTCCGGTGGATTGAGAACCTGACGGTGGCACAGAAAATTCTGGCTGACCCGGATTCATTTGTTCTACTTGCTCACTCGACAAACCCATTCCTTGCTCCGGTTCGCTTCCGCCCAGTCCCGGCTGCATAGGTTGATTTTGGCCGGGCTCTATTCTGGGAATTTGAAAATCCCCCGGCAGCATCTGCTGGTTATCCCCTTCGTCCTGAGGAGAAGACGGCGCTCCGCATTCTTCCCCGTGAGAAGAACAATAAGCTTCGCATTCCTCAGGCGAAGTGCATCCGCCCGGTCCTGTCATTTTTTGGTTGGGGTCTTGCCCTTCTTGATACCCCTCCGGCGGTTTGACCGGTTCGGGCGGTCTAAAATTCATACAAGTTTCCTGATTGGCCTTATCCGAACAAAACTCCATACAGCTCTCCGGTGATGTGCAGCCACCCGGGCCCGTTCCGCCTTCCTTGAACGTATCTTCTGCCGGACCTATTTGCGGACCAGCACCGAACATTTTGCAAGTTTGATCATTTTCTTTTTGAGAACAAAATGCCATGCATTCCTGTTGTGTCTTGCAGCCGCCCGGACCCGTAAAATCTTCTCCGCTGGGCGGAACCATAAATCCGCCCTGTTTCATTTTTTGAATTTCTTCCGGACTTAAGAGATTATTTTCTTCAGCGAATTTAATGCATGCTTCGGAGTGTCCGGGATTATCGCAGTAGCCTTTGCATTCTTCTTTTCCCTTACACCCGCCCGGACCGCCTTGTGTAAAAGCCTTGGGCCCCATTTTTTTTGCCTGCGCGTATTCTTCGTCGCTCATGAATCCATTTTCATGCCCAAACTCAATACAAGCATCAAAATTTTTCTCGTCTCCGCAAAAAGCATCACATTCTTCCTTTCCCTTGCACCCGCCCGGACCGCCTTCTTTCATCATTTTAAGACCTGATTTTTTAGCCATGGCATATTCTTCGTCATTCATCATACCGTTTTGATGGCCGAATTCCAAACAAGCATCAAAATTATTTTCTTGCTGACAGAATGCGTCGCATTCTGTTTTTCCTTTACAGCCACCCGGTCCTTTGCCGCCGGTTTTTTTAATCATCTCTTTTTCTTGCGCGGTCATCATTCCGTTCTGCTCGGCAAACGCAATGCATTCATCCAAATTCGCTTCGTTTTGGCAATAATCATCGCAGGCTTTTTTCCCTTGACAAGAACCCGGCCCCTTACCGCCGGTCTTTTTTATCATTTTCACTTCTTCCGGCGAAATCAATCCCGCTTTTTCGCCAAAGGTGACACACTCGTCCAAATGAGCGCTATCGCTGCAATAAGCATCGCATTCTTCCTGACCCTTGCAGGCACCCGGCGTATCTATTCCTTGCTCGGATAGTTGCAAAACTTTCTTAGCTTGGTCAATTTCTGTTTTTTTCATCATGCCATTTTGTCCGGCAAAATCCAAACAAGCTTCCTGATTAGCTTTTTTATCACAATAAGTTTTACATTCGCTTTTATTGGCGCAATCACCTAATTCTTTTATGGGATAAGTAATGCCGCCATCATTTATATTTTGCGCTAAAACTAAATTTAATTTATTCACTCCAAGGCTAAATATTCCCAGAACGCCCGCTAGGACTAGAGTACAAAAAACAAGTTTTGAAATTATTTTAGACATGTTTATTCAAAAGGATTAGTTTTAACTTTGTTGAACGGATTGGTTTCTGGGAGATTCTCCATGGGGTTAGTGATTACGCCTGCATCTGTTTTTTTCTGTTCCAAGCTAAAATCCTGCATACAAGTCACGGCTGTGTGCAATTTAGTTTCTGACGCATAACTTGACGCTTGACTTTGCCCTTTTTTGATACCAAAAAAATAAGCGCCAACACCCAAACCAGCCATCACTAAAATTACTCCTATTAAAATAATAATAAATTTTTTGCTGTCCATATAATTAAAACTGCCACCAATCAGCAAGGATTACTAATAGCCCTTGCTTATTTGATGTCCAGTTATTTAGTTAGTCTCTTAAGTTAATTATACCTCCTTTTTCAACTATTTTAATCCACAGCTATCCAGTTTTGTGTCGCCCTTATAATATCCTGTTATTCATAACAAAAAAATCCGGGCAAAAAAGCCCGGGAAGATACTAAAATATGCTCTATAAATAAAAACAAAATCCAACCCATTAAGAGAAGGATTCTGTTTTTTTTGGCTTAAAACCTTAAGACCAAGAGGAAATTATTTCTTCGCGCCCAAGATTCTAAACATCTTGGTGCCGCAGGTCGGGCAGGTGCCCGTCATCGCGCGGCGCTGAACGCCACCCTTGCCATTCATGGCAACTTCTTTGGCGTCTTTCATCTCTTTTTTGGCCTTGCACTTGACACAATAAGCTTCGGTCATAATTTTATGTTTATTTAGCTTACTTATTTTAAACTTACTTATTAGCTTCAATTTAGCACAAATCCCGAATAAACACAATAGGGCAAGCCTATTTATCCCCATTGCCTTAAAAATCACGTCCGGATGAAATTTGCTACAAAACCGCCCTTAAGGATTCCAGTTCTTCATTAGGCGCGATTTTGAACCGCCAATTGCCCACAAGCACCTTTAATATCCTGACCAAAGCGATAGCGTTCCAGCGTCTGGACACCAGCCCTCATTAAAATATCTTTAAATTTTTTAATTTGCACCGGTGAAGATGGTTCAAGGCTCGCTCCCTGCCTATTATACGCAATCAAATTAACAAAGAATAATCGATTATCCAAAAGATCGACTAATTGCTTAGCTTGTTTCTGGGAGTCATTAATCCCTCTTATCATAATATATTCAAACATCAATTTGCGATTGGTCTTGGCCACATAATCTTTGGCTGCTGTCATAATTTCCGTTAATGGATATTTTTTGTTTATCGGCATTAGTTTTTGCCGCAATTCATCATTGGGCGCGTGAAGCGAGATGGCTAGATTTATTTGCGGCATATCCTCGGCCATTCGTTCAATGCCTTCAACGATGCCGACCGTGGAGATGGAAATGTGCCGAGCACCGATACCCAGCAGATTATCGTCGTTTAAAATTTTTATCGCCGCCAGAACATTATCGTAATTTAAAAATGGTTCGCCCATGCCCATAAAAACAACATTGGCTACTCTTTCCGCCTCTCTCCTTTGTAGAGGAGGGCTGGGGTGGATTTCTCCCTCTCCTTTTGAAGGAGAGGGTTGGGGTGAGGTTAATTTTAGCCACCTCGCCCAAAAAAGAACTTGCGCCACAATTTCTCCAGCTGTTAAGTTTCTAATGAACCCCATCTGCCCCGTCGCGCAAAAAGTGCAACCCAGCGGACAACCAATTTGAGAAGAAACACAAACCGTATTGCGACCGGTATGCCGCATCAAAACTGTTTCCACGTTTAAACCATCTTCTAGCGTTATCAACGCCTTTGCCGACTGCCCATCTTTATCTTTAAAAATTTCTGCTTTAATAATAAGCGGAACTTCTTTTTTTAATTGCTCGCGCAAAACTAATGGCAAGGTTGTTGCTTCGTCCCAATTTTCTATCAAGTCCCGAAAAATCGCCTGCTTAGTCTGTTTTAAACGAAAGGGTTTTTCTGGCTCAAAAATTTTTTCTAGTTTATCTAAGTTCATTTATTTCAAAAATTTTACTCTTTTCTCTTGCGCCTTTAATTAAGCGAATCTTAAAAGCCGGGATTTTAAAATACCCAGCTAATAATCTAATTATTGCCTGATTGGCTCGGCCATTGATCGGTGGTTCGCGCGTTTCAACAATAAAATGCGTTCCGTCAATTTTCTCTACTTTGTCTTCGTAGCCGTCTGGCTTGGCTTTAATGCGAATAATCATCTGTTTAATTTTAATTGAGTCTGCTAGCCGCGCATGCGAAAAATTTTGTCAGAAAATCTTGGCGAGCCGAGCGCCTGCCTGCCGGCAGGCAGGTAGAAATTTGCGTGCTGTGGTGGGGCCCCGATCCGTCAGGTCGGGGCGTTGTGGATAG
>CAZYIG010000030.1:0-482 GCA_964647205.1 uncultured Candidatus Saccharibacteria bacterium
TTGTCATCGGAAAAAGCGGCGGCTGCTCCTGTCTGGGCGCAAGACCAAAATTTGCAAATCAAATACAAAGATTACGAAGGCAACCGCGCTTGGCAAGGGGCGGTTTTTAATTATGTGAACGGGAATAAAAAAGAGGCCTTAAAAGCCCTAGGTCATAATTTACATTTAATTGAAGATATGGCTGTGCCCGCGCATACCAGGCAAGATACGCACGCGGGCATTTTAGGCGACCAAGGCGAGCCGTACGAAAAATGGGTCAGCCAAAACACCGATTTGTCGCATTTGGCCAATCTCAATTTTGCGCAAGAAAAATTTGATTGCGATAATCTGAATAATTGTTTCCGGAAAGTGGCTCAATATTCCAATGAGAATTTTTTTAGTGAAGATACTATATTGGATAAAAGTTATTTTCAGCCAGATATAAATAATTTAAAATATAATATAGACAATAAGTATCGATATTTTATGGATTCTAATGATAA
>CAZYIG010000030.1:492-1822 GCA_964647205.1 uncultured Candidatus Saccharibacteria bacterium
AATTTAAAAACACAACAAGTAGAGAAATTAACACTAAAAGATCCCAAAATTCATCAATCCTATTGGCAATTGCTTTCCAGGCAAGCTGTTCTTGGCGGAACGGAAGTAATCAGATTATTTTTTGCCGAAGTTGCTAATGCCCAAAATGATAAGAGTAAATTAGAGTCGCCGCCAGCGAAGCCGATGAGCGTTTTTGGCAATATGTATACGGGGTTAGCCGCTCTTTCTTCCGGCAACTCCCGCGCTATTTTTTCAGCCTACGGCGAGGTAGTTAAATTAAAGGATTTTTTCGGCAGTCTTTACTCGGGTGTTCTATCGGTTTTTTCCGGTAATCCAAAATCAATGGTTGCGGAAAATATAGTGTCCGAGCCGGCCAATCAATCTGCGTCCGCCACGGCGGACTCGGTGAAGGCGAGCGAGGCGCCAGGCGGAGAAGCAGGCGAGCCAACAGACGAACCGGCAGAAAATTCGGCAGCAGGCAATGTTGGCATCGGTCAATATTCTTTGCCCTCAAACACAGTTGTGGCGCAGGATAAAATAATAGTAAAATTGCCGGCAAATACGGTGATGGCGCAGGAAAAAACGGGCGGAGATATAATAATAGAAGAAATTACGCCCGACGATGCTGATATCCCGTCGGCAATTGTGGAAGAAGTAAATCCATCGCAACTTACTTTGCCAAAACCTTCGCCAACGCCTTCGGCAAGTCCGTTGGTGTCTCTTCCCGGCAGCGGCTCGGCGCCAACGCCCAGCCCATCGCCAGACTCGGGCGCCGATACAACCGCGCCGGAAACCTCTATCACTTCCGCGCCGGCAGCCACTGTCGCCACCACAACCGCTGTTTTTATTTTTACTTCCTCCGAAAGCAGTTCAACTTTTGGATGCCAGCTGGATGGCGCGGCTACAAGTAGCTGTTCTTCGCCTCAAGAATATAATAATTTATCCGAAGTTAACCATAATTTTAAAGTTAGCGCTACGGACGCGGCCGGCAATCAGGATTTAACGCCAGCAGAACATTCTTGGGTTGTTGATTTAACCGCGCCGCAATTGAGCAATATTGCTTCCACGACCAGCCGAACGGCCGCTTCAATTTCCTGGACCGCTTCAGAAACGGGTATTTTCCAAATTGCCTATGGCACCTCCACTGACTATGATTTAACTTCCGCCACCACGTCCGCATCCAATTTAACCCTTACCGTTTTGTTGCCCAACACGGAGTATCATTTTAAAATTTTGGCGCAAGATAGTTTAGCTAATGCAACCACAACAGGCGACAATATTTTTACCACCACGGCTCAAGCCGAAAATGTGATTATTTCTGAAATTAAAA
>CAZYIG010000030.1:1922-8948 GCA_964647205.1 uncultured Candidatus Saccharibacteria bacterium
TCTTCAAAAGAACTTTTGGTTAATGACGTTCATCAGTGGCTGGGGAATGGCTATGATTCCGACAATAATTCGCAGGATTTTGTTTTGCAAACCAGTCCTAATCCGCAAAATTCCCTGATGCTGACGGAACCGCTAACTAGCTTGCCCAATTTGATGACGGCTTCGGCTTGGCCAACTTGGCAGAAAGATTTGGCGCGCACGGGTCAGACATCGGCCGTTTCTTTGGCCACGAGCACAATGGTTACAAAATGGGCGACCTCAACCGTTGCAACTAAAGAATTTAATTCCCGTCCTGTTTTGGATAGCAGTGGCAACATCTATATCGGCCGCGCCGATGGTTTGGCGAAGTATTCATCGGATGGTAATTTGATTTGGCTTTACTCTCCTTCGACCAATGTTGTCGAAAAAGCTGTTTATACGCCGCCCTTGATAGCTAGCGACGGCACTATCTATTTTCGGGGCGCCTGGGGTTTATACGCGGTGAACCAAGATGGGCAATTAAGATGGAAATATGCTTTGAGCGGCACGGGTGGCAATTATGCGGCGTTGGCGATTTTGTCGGACGGCACAATTATTACCCAATCAGCGGAAGAAATAATGGCAATCAATCAAGACGCGACGCTAAAATGGATTTTTGACCCCGGCCGGGCAATGAGTTCTTCCAATTCTATTGGCGCTTTTGTAATTGATCCGGCTGATAATATTTACGTAACGGTTGATAATTATATTTATGCGTTGGATAAAAACAAGACAAAGCTTTGGGAGAAAAGTTATGGCACCGGCTACACCTCGCTGGCGCTGGGCGCGGATAATCTTTTATATGTTTCAACGGCAACTAGTACTTCGCCAAAAGGCGGTCTTTATGCGCTGGAGGCCGGCAGTGGAATCGTTAAATGGGCAGACGCGCAATGGATAGGTTTTAATAACAAAGCCTATTTGCCGCCGGTGATTGATTCTGCTAATAAAATTTATACTTTAATGTTTTTTACCGACAATACTAGAAATCTACGATTATATAGCGCTACGAGCTCCGCGGTAAACATACCTGATTGGGTAACGGAAAATAGCGCGATAAACAGTGTTAATTTAGCCGCGCCGATTTTAACGAGTGATGGAAAAATTTATTTAGCTAATCAGAATTTTCTTAAAGTTTTTGATGCGGCCAGCGGTGAATTGGACGGGTTTTTTAATAGCGGTGATAATAGTTTTTATTTATATTTTGGCGCGGTAGGGTCTGATGGCGTAATCTACGCGGCAAGCAACCTCTCGCTTTATGCAATTGATGATAATTAGCATCATTCGAAATCGGATTTCGGATAGGTTCGGGTGTATTTTTGTCTGGTTTTATGATATAATTAAATTATGAAAGAGCAAGAATTTCCTAAGTTTATAGTGCCATTTTTGTGGTCTTTTGACTTGGCCAAACTTGACTTAGAAAATGATAAAAAGAGGATAATTACCAATATTTTGAATCTAGGGACTAAACAAGCAACTGATTGGCTTTTTTCTTTTTATGACCGCCAGTCCATAGTAGAAGTTTTAAAAAATCCCATGCCAGGTGAGTGGAGTGCTAAATCGTTAAATTATTGGGGTTTGATTTTGGAAATTGAAACCCATCAGCCGGCCAAGAGAATTTTATCGGCCGTCTAATCTCTATGCAATACGATATTTTAAGTAAAGAGCGTTTTGAAATATTGCCGCTTCTGGCGAATTTTAAAAAGGATTTTTATCTAGCCGGTGGCACGGCTTTGGCGTTGCAGCTTGGTCATCGAGACAGCGTCGATTTTGATTTTTTTTCTCCGAAAGACATCGATACGGCAAAATTATTCGAAAAAATAAGAGAAGTTTTTTCTGAACATAATTTAGTAAGAACTCAAGAAGAAAAAAATACCCTGACGCTAATAATTGATGGAAATATTAAATTAAGTTTTTTTTCTTATTTTTACAAATTAGTTGAACCATTAATTGAGGATGAATATTTTCATTTAGCTTCAATGGTTGATATCGGCTGTATGAAGCTAATGGCAGTTGTTAGCCGGGCGACCAATAAGGACTACGCTGATATTTATTATATTTTACAGCAAGTCAGTTTAAAAAAATTATTGGATGCACTTCAAGAAAAAATACCCGAACTTGACCGAAATTTAGTCTTAAAAAGTTTAGTTTATTTTAGCGATATTAGCGAAGAGCCATTAATGTTTAAAAAAGGGAAAGAATTGGGGCTGGAAACAATCAAAAAGTTTTTTGTGCAAGAGGTAAAAAGGCAGCATTAAAACAACTATTCGAAGTCCAACTTTGAGTAACTCTAAATTAAAAATCTCACCCCGCACATTGCGGGGTGAGATTTTGTGTATTTACTATTTTTTATCTTCCGCCGCCGGAAAGAATGATTTTGATGGTTTTGAGGATGATAGCGATTTCCAGCGCGAAGGAACGGTTCTTGATATAGTAGAGGTCATATTGCAATTTCTGGAGGGTATCTCCGATGGAGGCGCCGTAGGGGTATTTAATTTGCGCCCAGCCGGTCAGACCCGGTTTAATTGAATTGCGCACTTGGTAAAAAGGAATTTGGGCGAGGATTTCAGCCGAAAAAGCAAATTCCGGCCGTTCGGGCCGCGGACCAACAAAAGACATTTCACCTTTTAGAATATTTAAAAGTTGCGGCAATTCATCCAATCGCGTTTTGCGCAAAAATTTTCCCGCCCAAGTTATGCGGTCGTCTTTTTCTTTAGCCCACTGGGCGCCGCTTTTTTCGGCGTTGTGGATCATGGTGCGGAATTTGATAATTTCAAAGATTTGATTGTCTTGGCCAACACGCTTTTGGCGGTAGAAAATTGGGCCGGGACTGGAAAACTTGACCAGCGCAGCGATAAACGGCGTTAAAATTAAAGCGCCAAGACCCGAGGTTAACGAGATTAAAATATCTAAGACTCGTTTCAGGCCGGTGAAGAAAGTTTTTTGATCAGCCATTAGATTTTCTAGAAACCAGACCTCTTCAATGGCGGAAACCGGAATTTTGCCGGTGATTTTTTCATAAAAGCTGGGTAATTCGCTGACCACAACTTTAAGCGGGATGCACTGATAGAGATTGCGAACCAGATTTAAATCTTTGTGCGGGTTGACGGTTGTTAAAATCAGCTGGATTTTTTCTTGAATAATTGTTTCAATTAAATCGCGCAGGAGTTTTACGTCCTCGGCGTTAACGATTTTTTGGATGCGGTAGCCAAGCTGCGGATTAATTTTGATGTAGCCAATCAGCTCTTTGGTCTCTTGGCTTTCACCCAGCACCATAATATTATTTAAGAGATTTGGGTTTTTGATGAAATAGTTATAAACTTGGCGCCAGAGAATAAAAAGAAGAGCAAAGATGAAAATATTCAGGAAAAGATTAGTTTTAGGCGAAATGCCAAAGAAAGGAATAAAGTAGAAAAAACTAATAGCTAGCGCGGCATTAATAAAGATTGCCCGGGTGAGGGTCAAGAAAAAAGATAAACTATTGCGGGCAACGTGAATATCATAAAGGCCGATAATATAGAAAACGATCAGAGAGAGAGCATAGATAAGAGTGAATGGTAAAAAATGCTCGTTCCAGTTTTGTTGCCAGTTTTGGCCATAACGGAAAACTAGCGTTAAAAATAACGCCAGATACAGCATAAAAATATCGCCGCCCAAGAGAATCGCTTGTTTGATTTTGCCGATAAAGGTATTCATAAGATTTCCTAGATTTTACGATATTTGGCCGTTTTTGGCAAGTTTTGTTGAGCTTTAGCGAATATTCTAGTAAGATTAGATTAATGTTAAAATCAGGTAATAAAATTTCTTGGATAGTTTTAGGCGCTGTTTTTTTCAGTTTGCTGGCGATTTCTCCGGCTCAGGCTTTTTTGGCGGGTGAAATTAAAACTTTTAATGTTGACGCAATTTATGACGCCACCGGCCGCACGCAACTTAATGCTACGCTACGCTACGTTGGCGACCGGGCGATTTTTTATGTTGATAATAATTGGTGGAATTCGCTGTCGCCGGTGGACTTAGCAATCCAAAAAATAGCCATCTCTAATTTGTTGTTGGAATTTGACCAGACAATTTATCCGAAGCTGACGCAGACATATGGCACCGAGTGGAGTCCGGGAATTGACAATGATTTGCGGATTAGTATTTTAATTATGCCGATGAAAAAAATTACGGGCGGATATTTCAATACGGTGGATGAATATCTCAAGACGCAAATTCCCCGTTCCAATGAGCGGGAATTAATTTATTTGAATACGGCTTATCTGGATACCGACGCAGCTAAAGTTTTTTTGGCGCATGAATTTACACACATGATAAATTTTTATCAAAAAGAAAAATTGCGTAATGCAGTAGAAGATATTTGGTTAAATGAGGCGCGGGCAGAATACGCAGCGACGCTTTGCGGTTATGATAAAAATTACGAAGGCAGCAACCTCCAGCGCCGGGTAATTGATTTTTTGCGCTCTTCAACTGATTCGCTGACTGAGTGGACTAACCAGCCGGCTGACTATGGCGCGGTCAATCTTTTCTTTCAATATTTTACCGCGCGCTACGGCGAACAAGTTCTGACTCGGGCAATGAAATCCGTTTATGTGGGGATTGCCAGTCTTAACGAATCATTAACGGTGTCTGGCTTTGCCGAAAGATTCAGTGATATTTTTACTGATTGGCTGGTGGCCAATTATGTTAATGATTGCCAGCTGGGCCAAGGACAGAAATTTTGTTATTTAAATCCTTTATTGGACGTTAATCGTTTTCATGTTACTCCGTTGGCCAGAAATTTTTTAACCGTTAAAGACGGAATGGAATTTTCTTTTGCGGATGCCATTAAAGATTGGTCGGGCCGTTGGTACGAAATTTTACCGCTGGGTGAAGGTTTAAATTTAAGATTGACATTTGCCGGAAGCAAGCTAAGTAATTTTCAGGTGCCAATAATTATTTTTTATAAAAACGGCACCAAAGAAATTCGTTTTTTAAAATTAAATGCTCAGCAAATTGGCCAGGATCTCATCTCTAATTTTGGCAGCGCCGTTACGGGAATTGTGCTGATGACGGCTAACGAAACTAAAACTGCTGGCTTCTCGGCCAGTGAGCCGACTTACGATTTTTCTTATACTGCCAGTGTTACGGCTTCATCAACTTTGCCTGCTATTTTTGAACCGGTGGTAAGTCCTGTTGCAACAACGACGCCAACTATTTTAGAAAATAAGCCGCCAGTTGTTAATCCAAACTATCCGGATGGTTCGCTGCTGCGCGCCAAGAACGATATGCGGGTTTATGTAATTTCAGGAAATTATAAACGCTGGATCCAATCGTCGGCCATTTTTAACGCCTATTCGCATTTTGGCTGGCAAAATATCATTGAAGTGAACCAAACAGAACTAGATTATTTTCAAGAATCTTGGCTAATTCGCGCCGATGGGGACTCTCGGGTTTATGAAATAAATGGTGACGGCACCAAGCACTGGCTAAATATGAGCGCTGATGAATTTTCAATTTCCGGCCGGACGTGGGAAATGGTTTATATCGTAAACGGGGCGGAGAGAGACCTATATAAAACAGGAGCGGATGTGATGAGATAGAAATAGAAATGACAAATGACACACTAAATAACAAAATCCAAATGACGAATGACAAATCAATGGCCAATGTCTAATGACTAAATGTCAAATTATAAATTTTGGACATTTGGGCTTGGGATTTTATTTGACATTGGAAATTGGAAATTTGTCATTATAAAAATACATAAACATGATGATTGATAATTTGCAAAAGGATGTCTTGCTCTCCAACCACACCACCTACCGCATCGGCGGGGCGGCTAAGTATTTTTTAGCAGTGGAAAATAAAGAAGAGTTAATAGAAGCGGTCACTTGGGCAAAAGATAATTCGGTATTTTTTTTTATTTTGGGCGGCGGCAGTAATATTTTATTTGCTGATCAGGGTTATGACGGGTTGATAATTAAAATGGAAAATGAAACGATAGTTTTTGGTTCGGACGAAGATTTAACGGTTAATTGCGGCGCCGGAGCATCGCTGGCAGAGGTTCTATTTGAAGCGACTAGCCGCGGTTGGGGCGGGCTTGAATGGGCGCTGGGCATTCCAGGAACCCTTGGGGGAGCTGTTTGTGGTAACGCTGGGAGATTGGGCCAAGATTTGGCACAGGCCGTTGTGAGCGTAAGAATTTTAGACGCGAACTTGGCCGAAAAAGAAATTTTAGCCAGCGATTGCCAGTTTAGTTACCGGGATTCCCGGTTCAAACACAATCAGGAAATAATTTTGGGCGCGACGTTAAAATTTATTAAACAAGATAAAAATAAAGTGGAAGAACTTTTGCGTGAAGCACAAAAAGTAATTGATAAAATGCCAAATTTTCCTTCGGCCGGCAGCGTCTTTAAAAATTATTTAGTGACTGAAAATGATGAATTGATAAAAAATCATCCGGAAGTTCAAGAAAAGATCAGAGGAGGGAAGTTGGCAACGGGTTTTTTGATTCAGCAATGCGGTTTAACCGGCCGGCGAATTGGCGGCGCGCAAATTTGGTCAAGCCATGGTAATTTTATTTTAAATGTCGACAAAGCCAAAGCGAGTGATGTTCTGCAACTAATTGAACTTTGTAAAAAATCAGTGATGGAAAAATTTAGTGTGAAATTGGAAGAAGAAATCAGATGCTTAAAATAATTTTCAATTTTCAAATTACAATTTTCAATAAATTTCTTGAAAATTTAATTATTTTATAAGAATTCTATTGCATTTATTTTTTACAAGTATTATTATTAAAGTAAGAAAAAGTTTATGAAAATAATTTTCAAGAAAAAAGATTTTGCCATCACGCCAAGCATTGAATCCTACGTTGATAAAAAGATGGAAACGTTAGAAAAATTCTTTAAATCATTTGGCGAAGAAAAAAGAGTTATTGAGATTGAGCTGGGGCGAGTGACGGCGAGACACAAAACGGGAGATGTTTTCCGGGCCGAAATAAACCTAGATTTGGGCGGCAAAATGTTCCGGGCG
>CAZYIG010000031.1:0-8484 GCA_964647205.1 uncultured Candidatus Saccharibacteria bacterium
AAAGTTTTGAATAAAAAACTTTTTGAGCTATACCAAGGTTTATTAAAATAAAAATCACCAACAAAAAAAATAGCTCCGTAAAGTGCGGGGCTATTTTTGTAAGACTAAAGATTCTAACTTAAAATTTTAAAGCTAGATTTTTGATTCAAGAATACTCAACATTTGACGGTGAATAATTTCCGGCGATAAAAGCTCTTTCATTTTTTCTCTCACATTCTGGCCGATAGCTTGTCCGCTGACCGCTTTTATTTTTTCATAAGCAGCCGGCATTGAGGCAAAGTCGGTTATAAATTCGGCCAGACCCAACTGCTTGAAAATTTCCGCCACGCCCATATTGGAGCTAACTAGCGCCGGCACACCGCTGGCAATCGCCTCTTGCGGCACATTACCATAAGTTTCAAAAAACGACGGACTCAAAATCATCCCCATTTTAGAGTAGAACTTCCCCATTTCGTTGCTCTCCATCGGCCGACGAAATTTAACCATCCCATCCAACGCTTGGCGCGGCCCAGAATTTTTTTTAAGATCCGTAATTACGTTGATTGTATGCTGACTGCCTTTTTTCTGATTATACTTGGCTAATTTGTTAAAAAATTCAATATTTTTTATTTTAGTCCAGCGGCAAATTATACCGATATTCTTTTTGCAACGATTCACTTTCTGTTCAAAAAAATGCAACGGCACGGCGTTTGGCAAAACAGAATATTTACTGACTGCATGTCCGAAGATTTCTTTCTCCACTACTTGCCTCGTGAGCTCTGATGGGAAAATATAAAAAAGTTCTTTGGCGTCAAATGTCTTTTCCATTTCGTTAAAAATTTTTCTTGGCTTTTCCTGCCAGTGCTCAGTTTCTTTTGAAATACTGCCGTGGTAATGCAAAACCGTTGTTGCGCCAAGTTCTTTGCTGGCCAGATACAAGCACCAAGGCAAATAGTAAGTTCCGTTGACCAAAACAATATCCGGCTTTTCTTCTTTTATCGCAATTTTATATTGCTCAATCGCGTCTTTGTAAATCCGCTTTAAATCTTCTAAATTTTGCGAATCAGCCACCGCCTGACCAATTTGCGGGATATCCAAGGCCGAAGAGATTAAGGAAAATCGCCCATCCTGTGTTTTGGTTCGGCTAAAACGGCCGGTTGAAACATCAACGCCGATAATTTTGGTATTCTTTTTTTTACGATTTTCAACAAAACTCAAAAAAGAATTCAGCACTTGTGAGATGCCGCTAACTTTTGAGCTTCTGATATTAGTTAAAATTTTCATTTGATTTTCTGCTTGAATAAAAAATAACCGGCTCTATCCGGCTAAGCCTCTTAATAATACCATACTTGCAAATTTTGTCAAATAAAAAAAACGAAAGGCAACCAAATTAAATTTTATAAAGCGTAAATTGGCCAGCTTGAAAAACTTTTTGAAAAGCCTTATCAAAAGTCGGCAGATCTGATTTGAAGTCAAAAATCGTCTGGTAATCGATTAAAACGTATTTGATATTAAATTGATTGATTAGCTGGTCGTTTTTTGATGGCGAAGCATAAAATTTCTTTATCAAATCTTCGCGAGCGCTATAATTGATGCCTCGAGTCCAAAGCCAACCGGGATAACCAACCAGCACGTCCCGTCCGGTAAGAGATGCCACCGGATTAAGATGGCTCGTTCCGGTAAGAATCTTTTCGTCAACAGAAATATTATCCTGTATATATCGGGCCAGCGCCCTTGCATTTATGTCAAATATCACTGGTATTTTATCTTCAGAAACCAACACCCTCGGGAGCATATCTAAAAAGCCGGAGGCCAAAGAAACAAGCAGAAAGGCTAAAAGAGCAAGAACGCCTAGTGCCTTTTTTTTATTAATAATTTTTAAAAAAAGCATCATAATCAAAGGCGCCAAGCATAACTGCCAATAAACAAGCAGTTTGTTATTATCAAAATCCCATGGCTGAAGTTTTATCAATTCAACAACCAGAAAAAGAATTAGGCTCGTCGCCGCCAAAACTAAAAACCAAAAACTTGAAAATCCTCCGGTTTCATCATGGCGGAATTTTTTTGCAAAAAAAACAAGGGCGATTATTAATAAAAAGAAAGAGAAAATTAACCCGAGGTTCATAATCGTAAATTTCAGATACGGCAGACTGAAAGCGGTTATGTTTGCCGATGCCTCCGGAAATTGAACAGAACCGATTGTTGGCTGAATCATCCAGCCAACCCGGAAAGAAGCAAAATCAGCAGTTTTCCCAAGAGTATTTTTAGTACCCAGAAGGTAATACATTTGAGGAAGAGCGATGATAATACCAATAACAGCGGCAACAACCACTTTTTTGGCAATCTCTTTTTTCTTATAGACTAAAGATACTGCCCAGATTACAGCTAGAAAAATTGAAACGGCAACAAAAGAATGGGTATGAACAAGCGGAAGCAAACCATAAACCAAGCCAGCAAATATCGTATATTTCCAGAGATTTTTTTCCACCAGAGAATATAGCAACAAAAAAACTAGCAGAAAACCGAACAGACCCATAAAAAATGGCCGCTGATGGAGAAAAGCCAGGTCTATCGGAGCATTATAGACAATATTTTGATCCGGATATTTTGCGGATAACTGATTGTTGACGGACACATTATTGACGGTTAATTCTTGAGCGAAAT
Source organism: uncultured Candidatus Saccharibacteria bacterium (assembly GCA_964647205.1). GTDB lineage: Bacteria > Patescibacteriota > Minisyncoccia > Portnoybacterales > GWB1-42-6 > CAZYIG01. The sequence goes on from CAZYIG010000031.1 coordinate 2,644, forward strand.
CACTGAAAGATTGGCGTTGGTCAACAGCTTTGCGAATGTATGAATAAGCGCCAAAGCCGGAGCCAAAGAAAAACAACACCAGAGCCAACACGGCAAAAATTTTGTTTTTCATTATTTTTTTATATATCAGAAAAAGCAATAAAATATTTCCCGCCGCAAAAAACATCACCGGCAATAATACCGAAAATCTAAGGGCCCCGGTAAATCGCAAAAACAGCCCGCTTATTAAATTGATTATAAACGGATATTTTATTTTTTCACCCAAATAGATTGGCTCGCTTAAATTATCAAGTTGGCCATGAGCAAATTTAGTTATTTGGGTCAGATGAAGCGGAATGTCGCCATAACCCGCATAAGCGGTGCGGATATTATTTTCATTGTCAATAACCAGAGTTTTTGATATCAAATAAAGATGAACAAAAATCATCAATGCCAAAATGACAAAGACAAATATAAACCCGGGGCTGATTAATGACTTTAAATTATATGATTTCATCTGATTAATTGATACCAGGAAATTCTGACAGCAATGATTAATAAACTAGTTTTATTCTACCACTTCGACAGACTCGGCGTAAACGAAAAACCGCCAAAATGGCGATTTTTTAATAAGCGCCGGATCATAAAAATGCTAAAACAACAATCCGGCAATCATTTGAAAATTATTTAATGCAAAATTAAGGGCATTGCCGGCATGTTCCCGACCAGCTTGAATAGAGGTCTCTGGGACGCGAACCAGATGAATAACAAGCATCCACTCTCATTTGTTTTTCTGATACATAGTAGGTTCCCGTACAACGCCAAAGTTTACCGCATCCTGTTGAAATACAGGTAGGCGTGGTGGGTTGCGGTTCTGGTTTTGATGGCGTACCAGAATACGTGGCAATTAAAATTATTAGGATTATTAAGATTATCCAGCCAATAACTTCTCCGCCGTTATTTTGGACGGACGCTGATTGCTGAACAATCGCAGGCGCAGGCTGGACTGCTTCGCTGATTTTCTTTTTTACATCATCTTCCAGTCCTCCAAAAGCAACGTAGAGGAAAAGTCGCCAAGTCGCGTTCAGAATTAAAAAATATGCCACTAAGCCGATGACTACGTAAGCAATATAAACAATATTTTTCTGCAACAGATCAAGAATCTCTTGTGGCGATATCTTAAGAATATTTTTCTGAAATAATTCCGGAATGCTAATATAACCTTTTAAAAAAAGAACCGCCGCGATTAAGAACGGCAGGATTAAAAAAATTACCTTCGCCACCCGATAAAATATCTTCTGCTCCAAAGACGATTGCTTAATTGGCATGGTTTTTTAATTATGATTATCTCTTTTTAAATTTAACATGCACGCAAAAAATGGTTATCCACAATCAAATAGTTACCAGGCTATATCAGTTAGTAAATCTTGCCAATATCATATCCGACAAAATCACCGTCAGCATTCAAGTCAACCCGGATTTCAAATTGACCGGTCTGGCAACTATTGGTGCAGTAATAATGCTCAACGTAGTAATTTAAAGTCGCGCCGTTTTGAGGATTAAATAAGTCCTGCTCATAAAGACAAACATCCGCTCTTAAATGCCGATAGGTTCTGATTTTTTGCTCGCGCATTAATTGATTGATGCCAGCGGCAAATTGTTTATTTTGTTCTAACTGATAATCTTTAATCTGGCCGAAAAATGCACCGCTGTCAAAGAACCGAGAAGAGTTTAGTTCTAGTATTTCTGGTTTTCCGGAATATTCCACTCCTTTTTCAACTCGAAACTTGGAGAGACACTGATGATTACCCAGATTCCCTTCGCTCTGTGAACTGCTGATTTCGTTATTGCTATTTATGTTAGAAGCAACCGTATTATCGGTATTAATATCGTCGTCCGAACGGAATAATCTGGCAACCATCACGCAGGCCGCGACAAAAGCAACTATGATTAAAATAATGATTATTAATCTTTTTTTTGTCATTTTATTTACACTCCTTCCCATCTAACGGTTTTCTCCCGCTTAATTTTTTGCGTTTTTATTTTGCTTTCAGCTAAAGAAGTCCAGTTAAAAATACCAATAGCAGCCGCGACTGCTTCTCTTTCTTCGGCGCTAAGCAAGTGCTTATCTAATAGTTTTGATAACACAGAGATAGCTTCTTTGTCTCTCATAAATATTTTTTCAATCTACTGAACTAAAACTGCCGTCCCATAACAAAGCACTTCGGTTACTCCGCCCATAATTTCATTCGCGTCGTAGCGAACGCCAATAATGGCATTCGCGCCCATTTCTTCCGCGTGCTTGACCATCAGCTCAAAAGATTCCTGGCGCGTTGTTTCGCACAGATTAGTAAAGACAGTAATATTCCCTCCGACAAGCGTATGAAGTGCGCCACCGATTGTTCCGAAAATTGACCTTGACCTGACGGTGATTCCCCTGACCAAGCCGAAATTTTTAAATATTTTTTTCCCCGGCAATTCAAGCACCGTTGTGATGTTATTGTAATCCATATTTTTAAATTATTTATTACTAATCACCCTATTTTATTATTATATCAAAAAACCGTCAAAATGGCGATTATTTAACAAGCACGGGATGGAGGAGAATGTTACTTCGTCCATCCATAGCTTTAGCGAAGGAGGAGAACTATTATCCAGCGGCATGAGCATATTTATATCCCAAGCCTCTCGCCACAGGGGCAGATTTAATTTATTGATTGCCCCGTTTCACTGCTCACCATTTTTATTTCTTTCTTTTGCAAAGATTTAAGCACTGCATCACTACCAAAAATTTTCTTTTTGAAAAATTCAATCAATAAAATTTCTACTAAACTAATACTTAAAATAAGCAGCCATTCATTTATTCCCAGTGACTGAGTAGTTAAAAGTTTCTGCAGAGGCGGAAAATACACAGCCCCGACAAGCAAAATAGCCGAAATGATTACCGCCCCGACTAAATAATGATTAGAAAATATATCTTTTCTGAAAATTGTTCTTTTGAAAGAGCGGACACTGAAAGTAAAAATTAAAGAATCAACGCACATTAAAGCAAAAACTATCGTTCGTGTTTTGTCTAAGTCACCAGTTAATTTCCAAAAGAAGAAGAATGACAAAAAAGCTGCCAAACCAGTAATAAAGAAAATGGCAGCCATCCAAAGCTTTAGGGGTTTATTCAATATCGGCTCTTTCGGATTCATGGGCTTTTCTTCCATGACCCAACTCGTCTCCTGCTCGGTAGTTAAAGCAATGCTCGGAAAACCATCCTCAACAAGGTTTATCCAAAGAATCTGGGCCGATAATAACGGAAGAGGAAATCCCATCGCCATACTTGCGAAGAATAAAAACAGTTCGGAAAAATCATCGGCGACAAGATAAACAAAAACTTTACGGATATTTCCAAAAACAATTCTCCCCTGCTCAATCGCCTTAACTATGGTCTTAAAATTATCGTCCAATAGAACCAAGTCCGCTACCTCCTTTGCCACATCAGTACCGGAACCGACCGCAACTCCAATATCGGCCGATTTAAGGGCTGGGGCATCGTTTACACCATCACCAAGCATCGCCACTATTTCTCCATTTGCTTGCAGCGCCCTAACAATTCTTAATTTATGACGAGGAGAAACACGAGCGTAGATTGAAACATATTTTGCTTTTTTTTCAAGCTCATCGTCGCTTATTACTTCTAACTCTTTCCCCTCAAGTATATTTTCGTCTTTTGCTTCAATCCCTATTTCTTCGGCAATGGCCCTAGCAGTAAGTTTATGGTCTCCCGTAACAATAACTGTACGGATGCCGGCTTTCTTGGTAATCAAGATTGAATCTTTAGCGTCTTGACGAAGCGGATCCTTAAGAGCGATAAAACCGACTAACGAAAGTCCTTCTGTCAACTCTGCCATATCTTGATATTTTGTTTCGGTATTATATTCCGCATGAGCACAAGCAAGAACTCTTAGGCCTTTCTGAGTAAGCACATTTACTTTATCCATTAGTTTATCGGATTCGGCCGTCCCTAACTTTTGTTTTCTGCCATCAAAGTCCAAATCAACACAACGCCTAATAATCTCCTCTGGTGCTCCAATAATATACAAAATATTCTGTTTCTCGTCTTTACGATGATAAGTGGCAGCAAATTTCAATTCCGATTCAAAGTTGATTCTATCCAATATTGGATATTGCTTCTCAAGCTCTTTTTTATTTAAGCCAGATTGCATCCCTGCCAGCAGTAAGGCTTTTTCAGTTATCGTGCCTCTCACCAACCATTCCTGCAACTCTGCCTCGGGATTCTCCACAAAAGCACCATTGGCCAAGGTAGCAATTTTCAACGCAGCGATGTGGGATTCAACACCATTAGCATTTTCACCTTTTGCCAGCCCGTGAAAATCATTATTCATTAATTCTCTCGTGCCTGTTAAAATATGACTCACTTGCATTTTACCCTCGGTAAGAGTCCCAGTTTTATCAGTGCAAATAACGGTTATGCTTCCCAAGGTTTCTGTAGCAGCAAGTTTCCTGACAAGACCGTTGTGCTTAAAAATTCGCCGCATACCCAAAACCAAAATAACGGTAATTGCCGGAAGTAATCCTTCTGGTATTGCCGAAACTGATAGGGCCAACGCAACCACAAAAATATCGGCAAAAGATTTTTCCGTGAAGTAGCCAAGAATAACGATCCCAAAGATAATAGAAAGAATAAAGGCCCCAGTAATTCTTGAAAGCGAAGCAATTTTTTTCTGAAGCGGGGTTTTACGTTCTTTGGTTTCTTTAAGAAGCGAAACAATTTCTCCAATCTGCGTGTTAATGCCGGTGGCAACAATTACTATAGTTGCCCGTCCTTCTTCAACAATCGTGCCCATAAAAGCCATATTCGTTTTTTCAGGAAGTGGCACCGATTCTGAAAGTCCGTCGCTAGCCTTCTTTTCAACCGCTTGTGATTCACCAGTAAGACTTGCTTCATTTATCTTCAGATTTTTTGCTTCAATAATACGTCCGTCGGCTGGAACCTTGTCTCCCGATTTCAAAAATACTACATCTCCAATAATTAATTCTTCGCTGTCTATTTCTTTTTCATAGCCATCTCTCAATACTCTGCTTCTAATTTTTACCATCTTCTTCAGAGCAAGAAGCGACTGATTGGCTTTATTTTCTTGATAGAAGCCAACTGTAGTATTAATAAGCAAAACAATAACAATAAAGATTGTGTCCGAGTAATGACCAAGCCATAAAGAAATCGCCACCGTCGTCAACAAAATATACATCAGAGGGCTATTAAACTGACTTAAAAACAGCCGTATTTTTGAGTAAGATTTTTCTTGAGGTAAAACATTAGGGCCAAATTTTTTAAGCCTCTCTGCTGCTTCTGAATTAGCAAGACCATCTTTTGTGCTTTTCGTTTCAGAAAAAATTTCTACGAGTGAGATTGTGTGCCAATTTTTCATCATAACTTTATTTTATCAAAAAACCGCCTTTCTGGCGATTTTTATTAAAAGCTTCTCTGACAAAAAAGATATGGGGTACCAGATACCATTTTTGAGCCTGTCGTTATTTGGGAACAGGATTAACCGTATTTTTACTGCCTCAAAGAAATGTATATGATATATACACCCGCAGTAACTGCAATAATAATTAAAGAGGCAAAATTAGACCCAAAGAAGCTATGCCAATACGCTCCAACAGCGGCGCCAATAGCCAACAAGGCCAACTTAAATACGCCTACCTGCCACCAAGTAAAAGTGTATGATTTGAATAACTTCATATTTTTATTTAATTTTATTTTTATAAAATCGACCTTTTAATTTATTGTCCCGGAAGCCCAGAAAAGGTGTCAGGTACCGTTTTTTGGTCGGCCGGGATTCCTTGTGA
>CAZYIG010000032.1:0-8282 GCA_964647205.1 uncultured Candidatus Saccharibacteria bacterium
GGAGCAGGAGAGAATAAAGATATCGGAGTTAAAAGATTATTTTAAAGGAAAATTAACCTGATTAGTCATCCTGAACGAAGTGAAGGATCCTGTCGTTTAATGACAAATGACTAATTTTCAATGACAAATAAAATCCCAAGCTCAAATGTCCAAAAGTTATAGTTTGACATTTAGGCATTAGTCATTGATTTGTCATTCGCTCGCCTCGCTTCGCAAGTCGAAGCTGGTCGAAGCGGGTCATCAGGATTTTGTCATTTTAGGAAAATAATATTTGTTTGACTTGTTGTTGCGAAATTTATAATAAAAAGTTATGAAGCAAAAAGATATTTTCGGCTTGGCAATAAAAATGGGAATGCGAGCTGACTTGAGAGGGGAGAAGGCGGTGGCTAATTATTTGGCGCGACAAAAGAAAAAATACGAAAGTCTGCCAATTAAAAAGCAGGCGGATTTTGATAAAGAGCGACTAGCAAATCCATACATGGATTCGGGTATTTGGAATGACAATGGTCAGCCCGTAAAAAAAGTGATGTCGGGCATTGACGTTTCTTCCGGCGATATAATGTTGGCTAAAAGCTTGGGGGTGGACACGGTGATTAATCATCATCCACTGGGCAAGGGGCTCGCCATGCTGGATGAAGTTATGCATTTGCAGGCTGAAGTGCTGGCGCTGTATGGCGTGCCGATAAATATTGCCGAGTCATTAATGCGAGTGCGCATCTCAGAAGTTGGGCGCGGCGTGCACGCTAGCAACAGCTATAAAACCATTGATGCGGCAAAGCTCGGCGGTGTTAATTTGATGAATGTCCATACGCCCGGCGATAATTTGGTAGCAGATTATCTGAAAAAGACGATTGAGAAGAAAAAGCCGGAGTATGTTGGGGAATTGGTAGAATCAATTGCCGGTATTGAAGAATATAAAGAAAGTGCTCGGCGTGGTTCGCCGGTCAAAATTTTTTCGGGCGCCGAAGAGCGGCACGCAGGCAAAATTGTTTTGACGGAAATTACCGGTGGCACGGAAGGCGCCAAAACCATTTATCGGGAAATGGCTAACGCTGGCATCGGCACGATTGTGGCGATGCACTTATCCGAAGAGCATCGCAAGAACGCGGAAGAAGCGCATCTAAATGTTGTCGTGGCTTCGCATATTGCTTCTGATTCACTAGGTATGAATTTATTTTTAGATGAACTGGAAAAGAAGGGGATTGAGGTTATTCCGTGCGGTGGGCTGATTAGAATTAAAAGATTTAAATAATAAAATTTACATAAAATTTTTATTCTTCGAACGGAGCGTCGCGTAGTCGAGAAGTCGATATATATAGTTCTCGGCCTGCGCTTCGCCGGAAGCTTCGGCAAGGCGAGTAAACTCGAACAATAAGAAAAGATGAATAGCCCGTCATGTCTTGACAGGCTATTTTATTTATGATATAATATAAGAGTAATAAGGATTGTTCTTTTTGCTAGAAATAGAGCCTTAGTGCTTTGAGTGTAGGGGGTCTGGGTTATCTCAGATCTTCTGCGCCCGAGGCATTAAGGACTTGAGCCTTGAGCCCACGGGAGGGTCACATGGAGACCATTACAATTCATTGGAGTATCGCATTCGGCCTCCCGTTGATAGGGGGTTTCATTGCCCGTTGGTTTTACACCAGGTGGCAAGCCTGGGCAGTTGCTGTCTTGATGAGCCTGATTGGTTTTCTGATGATCAGATTCATCGGACGTTCTTCCAATGAGTACGCCTTAGGCGTGCTCATTGGAATGGCGTCCCTTGGCGCTCTATTGCCGGAAATTTGCCGCGGTGTCAGCGCGGCAGTCCATGCTTGGTTTAGCCGCCCGCGGAATATCTTCATTCTGGCGGCCGTTGTCGCCGTTGCTGGAATATTCGCTTCCGGCAACGAAGGGTGGCTGATAAAAGCCGGAATGTATGCTGCTCTAGCGGCTTGTGTCTTCTTCGCTCTCCGCTCAGTTCTATTTGGATTCTCTGGCGGAAAAAAGAGGAGAAGAGGATAGCTCTTTGTTTCCAGCTCAATTTATCAGGCCTTTACCAAACGTGGTAGAGCCTTTTTTCTTTGGCTGGAATTGTAAAAAGGGGAAAGAGCGTGGTAGGATAGGAGGGCAAATATAAATTACTAATTCCTAATTGACCTAATTTCTAAAAATTAGAATTTGGATTTTGGTCATTGGGATTTGATTAGAATAATTAGAAATTAGAATAATTAGAAATTTTATTATTATGCATAAAAAAATTATTCTACCCAATGGCTTGCGATTAATTTTAGCGCCGATGAAAGAAAGTCCATCAGCGGCGGTTTTGGTGCTGGTCGGCACGGGTTCAAAATATGAAACAAAGGAGATTAATGGTCTCTCGCATTTTTTGGAGCATATGTTTTTTAAGGGCACCAAAAAACGGCCCAACACTTTGGCAATTTCGGAAGCCTTGGATAGGGTAGGGGGGCAATATAATGCTTTTACGAGCCAAGAGATGACCGGCTACTGGGCTAAAGTGGCGGCGGACAAATGGGAAATCGCGCTGGACTGGGTGTCGGATATTTTATTGAACTCTAAATTTGACACGGCGGAGATTGAGAAAGAGAAAGGCGTGATTATTGAAGAGATAAACATGTATTATGATATGCCGATGCGCTACGTCGGTAATTTATGGGAGCAGCTTTTATATGGCGATCAACCGGCCGGCTGGGATATTTTGGGCACCAAAGAAGTCGTGGCCAAGCTCAATCGGGCGCAGTTTGTGGATTATTTGAAAACGCAATATCGGACCGAGAATACGATTATTTGTTTATCGGGCAAATTACCAAACATAAAAATTATTGAGAAAAAAATTGGGCAATATTTTGGCAAGATAAACAAAGGTGCAAGCAATAAAAAATTAGCGGTGATTGAAAAACAAAATAAGCCGCAAGCAATAGTTCATTTTAAAAAAACCGACCAAACGCACCTGTGCCTTGGTGTCCGGGCTTATGATTTAAATCATCCGGATCGTTTTGCGCTGTCGGTTATGTCGGCTATCTTGGGCGGCATGATGAGCTCGCGGCTTTTTATTTCGGTGCGCGAGAAAAAAGGTCTAGCCTATTATGTCCGGACGAGCGCGGAAAAATATACGGATTCAGGGTACTTGGTAACTCAAGCAGGTGTTACTAACGATAAGGTGGGGGAAGCAATTGAAGCGATTTTAGTTGAGTACCGGAAAATCCGCGACCAAAAAGTTAGTCCGGCGGAAATTCAAAAAGCCAAAGATTATTTAATTGGCAACACTCTGCTGGGACTGGAAACTGCCGATGAGTTGGCTTCGTGGCTGGGGACACAAGAAATTTTGCAGGGAAAAATATTGAACTTAAAGCAAGTGTTTGATAAGATAAAGGCAGTCAGCGCAATTGATCTGCAACGAGTGGCGCAAGATATTTTCCAGCCAGCTAAATTGAACTTGGCGTTGATTGGGCCATTTGAGAAGAAGGAGAGGTTTGAGAAATTGTTGAAAATTTAAATCAGCGACACCAATACACAAATCGCCCACGAATGTCACGAATTTATTAGTGTCATTCGTGCCAATTCGTGAATTAGTGTCGGGTTTTGAATGACTCAAAAAATAGACATTTCCACTTCCACCATCTTTCGTTTTATCCTGATAATTTTAGGATTTGTTTTTTTGTATTTAATCCGCGATATTTTACTGACGGTTTTTATCGCTTTTATCGTAGCGGCGGCTGTTGATGCGCCAGTTGATTGGCTAGCCAAGTGGAAAATTCCGCGGCCGCTGGGCACCGCTCTTATCTATTTCCTTATTTTTAGTTTGTTCGCTTTGTTTCTCTACGTTGTAATACCGCCCTTGTCCGGACAATTGGAAGCATTAATCTCTAATTTGCCGGAATATTTAAATAACCTAGGAACCGGTTTTGAGGCGTTGCAGCAAAAAATCGGTTCGGATAGTTTGCAAAAAGTTCTGACGCAATTTAACGACCAACTGACCGGAGCCGGTTCTAATGTTTTTGGGACAGTCGTTAATATTTTTGGCGGCCTGGTATCGGCGGGTATGATTTTAGTTATTTCGGTTTATCTGGTCATTCAAGACAAAGGGATAAAGGAATTTGTTTCCTCGGTTACGCCGCCAAGCTCTCAAGCATATGTTATAAATTTAACCGAGCGAGTTCAGTTAAAATTAGGTAGCTGGCTGAGAGGACAATTATTGCTGATGCTGATTGTGGGTGTTTTGGCTTTTATCGGTTTATCTTTGCTTAAGGTAAAATTTGCTTTAATTTTGGCGCTACTGGTTGGCTTGCTGGAAATTATTCCTTATATCGGGCCAGTTTTAGGCGGAGCGCCGGCAGTAGCCTTAGCCTTTTTGCAGTCGCCGATTTTAGCCCTGCTGGTTATCGTCTTATTTATTGTTATTCAACAATTGGAAAATTATTTAATTGCTCCTTTAGTAATGAAACACGCTGTTGGTCTAAATCCGCTGGTCATTATTATTTCCATGATTGTCGGCGGCAATTTGGGCGGTATTTTGGGCGTGGTGGTGGCTGTGCCGATGGTGGCGATGGCTTCAGTTTTTTTGAGTGATGTTTTTTCTAAGGAAGGAGACAGGCAAGTGATTAAGTGATTAAGTGGTCTAGAAAAAAGATAATATAGAGATTCTTGTAAATTAAAAAAGCTCCGATTAGTGTCGAGGCTTTTTTAATTTCTTTACTGCTTAGCCGGTTGCGATTAGATAAATCATCAGCAGAACAACCAGGGCTTCGCTAAAAAATGAGAGAAATATTTTATCGCGGCCCCCTTTCAGATGGCTTTGATGGTGAAAATTCCGGTAACTTTCTAGGATTTTTATTTTAGGAAAAAGGCAATTAAGAAGAATAAGAAAATCGGGCAGAATGGACGCTAAAGCGCCCAAGGCAACAGCGGACCAAATTGGTGATTGCCAGAAAAAATAAAAAAGAATAAGCAGGCCGAGACTAAAATCTAGGAGCACTTTAATTAAAAATACCAACCACTCTTTTTTTGATTTAAATTCAGTCAGCTGTTTGTCGATGTATTCCCAGTGGGGGAGCTTGTCGGCGATGAAATGGCTGATGACGCTTAAAATAAAAACAGCGGTAAGGCTGTGAATTTTGGCGCCGATAGCGGCGCCGATTAACATGTGGGGGAAGAGAATCATATAAATAAAATTTCTAATGACGAATTTCTAATTTCTAATTCAGTCCCGCAGGGCGGGACAATTTTGACATTGGGCATTGGTCATTTATTGGAAATTAGTCATTTGACATTAGACATTTGGTTTGCCAAGATTATGAACTTTAAACTATACTATAAGAGAGTCAACTCTATTTTAAGGGAATAATAAGCATATGGGTATATTATACATTATCGCTACGCCGCTTGGCAATTTGGGAGACATTACGTTGCGGGCGCTGGAAACCTTAAAATCAGTGGATTTGGTTGTCTGCGAAGATACGCGCCAGAGTATAAAATTATTGAATCATTTTAATATTCAAAAGCCTCTTGTTAGTTATTTTCAGCATAGCAAATTATCAAAGATTGAATATATTGCCGAGCAATTAGCCCAAGGGAAAAATATTGCGTTAGTAACTGATGCCGGCACACCGGGGATTTCTGATCCGGGTGGCATGCTGATTAGCCGCCTGACGAACGAATGGGCAGGCGAAGAAAAAATAAAAATCGTACCAATTCCCGGGCCTTGTGCCGCGATTGCCGCACTTAGTGTTTGTGGTTTCCCAACTGATAGGTTTTATTTTATGGGTTTTCCGCCGCACAAAAAAGGGCGGGAAACTTATTTTAAAAAAGTGGCAATGGCCGACGAGACGGCGGTTTTTTATGAATCAACTCATCGGATTTTGAAGACGCTGGAGCAATTAAAAATTTTATTGCCCGAGCGGCAAATTATGATTGGCCGAGAATTAACCAAAATGTTTGAATCAGTTTACCGAGGCACTGCCGAGGAAATTTTGGATATATTAAATAGTGATAAAAATAATTTAAAAGGGGAGTTTGTGGTGGTTGTGAAAAAATAAAATTATCAAAGCTTAGTCGTCAACACTTAAATAAAAAACCATGGACAACCAAACAAACCAAAATTTAAATCCCGCAAATCCGGTTCCTGAACTTAAACAAAATATTTCATTGCCCCCGGAGCCAAGAGTTTTCTTAAAGCCGAAAGTAATAATTTCGGCTTTAGTTGGTATTTTGATTTTAGTTGGATTAGGCGTTGGTAGTTATTATTTATGGGAAAACTATAATCCACCTTTCGTAACCAAGCCGATTAATTTTGCTGTTATGCTTCATTTGGAAGGTGGGGGTTTTACTATAGCAGATGAAAAACAATTTAATGCGATGAACTCAGAGCTTAAGCAGGTTATTGATCTGTTCAGCAAATATGATGCCAAAATAACCATTGAGTCGGAATCGCCGTACACTGAAGCCGTCAGTAAATGGGGGAATAATCAGCTTACTTATGCATTGGAAAAAGGCATGGGTGTGGGAACTCATAATGATGTTATGAGGGTTAATTCTCAGGAAGAGCCGGTTAATAGCTACAAATCAGTTAAGGCAAAAGTTGATGCGATTGTTGGTGCAGAAAATAATATCGGCTGTTCCGGTGGCTGGGTAGCTGGTTATGATTGGGCAGTAGCCGCTCACAAAGCAGGATTTTCTTACTTAGATGGCGCTGTGATGGTTGCAGCTCTCTCTGTGCCTGAAAAAAACCGACCGATAAATCCTGATACCGGAAAGCCTTTCACGGATACAGAAATAGGTTTTAATATCCCAAATAATTATATGCACGATCCATTGCCTCCGGATCTAAAAGACCGAATGTATCCAAGACGCCTGAAAGACACAAATGATTTGGTTGGGGATGATTCAGGAGTTCTGCTTATGACCGGGGAATTAGAAGAATTATCGGCCATGTCTGAAGGAAGAAAAAACTGTTTCCCCGGATGCAGGCTGACCAAAGACGATACAGATACTCTATTTAAAAACATTGACTACGCAAACAGCATCAAAGACAACACTAAAGTTTCTTTGCTTTATTTCCATTTTGGTTTAGGCACAATTGGGTTCCCGGCGAAAGAAGACAATTTGAAAATCGTTGAAGATTGGCTAAGCAAGATGCAGGAATACCAAAATGAAGGAAAAATTAAATGGATGACGATGAAGGAAGTTTATGAAGAATATAATGAAAAAAATCCTTCTGCAAACGGAACGACACCATGTGGCGACGGAGTTTGTGAAGGGCCAGAAATTGCATCTCTTTGTCCGACGGATTGCAAATAATTGAAAATTTATGGAAAACCAAAAATTCCCCATTTCGCCGGTTATACCGGAATCCAACGGGCGTCAGCCAACGTTGCGATCAGTAATCTTAAATATTTAAAATTAATAAAAATATTATGAAAAAAATAATAACGACTATAATTATCATTTTAACTTCAATAGTAGCGGTTGGCGGTTTAGTTTATGTAATTCCCATTCTTATTTTGGGCGTGATTTGGGGAGGGGGTGTCTCTATTGGAACTACTTTGATTTTACTCTCGATAATAATTATCCCTAATCTGCTAAAATCTGTTATTACCTTTATTTTTCTGAAAAAATCGGAAATTCAAATACGCTTCTGGAGGATTCTGGGGACTGTCATAATTGCTGTAATTGTCTCATTTCCGTTTGTGTTTCTTAGTTTTGCCGGGCTATTTTCAGATGTTCCAAAAGGAGGTTCTTTAATGAGAAGCCTTTTTCTTATCTTAATGGTAATATGCATCATCTTCGTAGAAGGGTTGGTGATTTATGGTATAAACAAAGAACTTATAAGTTTTAAAAAAGCGGTGATTGCAAGCCTGATAATGAATATAATTTGTATGCCCTTGCTATTGGTTTTATTTAATTCCGCACCGGCGATAGTATCAGTTTTTAATCAGCCTGTTCAAGATATATGTGGCGACGGAGGATGCGGAGCAAACGAAATGGTTACATGCCCGCAGGACTGCAAAAGTACAGTACCACAATCATCATCTTCGGTTAAAGATAAATGTGGCGATGGAGTCTGTGATGACTTTGAAAAAGCTAATCCAGGCGCTTGTCCACAGGATTGTAGATAATTTTTAATAAATTAGACTTATGGACAACGAAATAAATCAAAATTTAAATCCCATAAATCCTGTTCCTGAGCTCAATTCGAGCATGTCTTTGCCTCCAGAACAAAAATTTTTACTAAAGCCGAAAGTAATAATTTCGGCTTTAGTTGGTATTTTGATTTTAGTTGGATT
>CAZYIG010000033.1:0-8217 GCA_964647205.1 uncultured Candidatus Saccharibacteria bacterium
TGGCCTTTGTCCTTTGAATTTTTTCTTGGGTTTTCCCCTTTGGGCTTTGGGGGGGTGCGGCCATATTGGCAGGGAAGACGGCGATAACGGTTTTTGTCCGCTAATTCGTTTTTCTGAAAAATAATTTAATTCTTATTTGATTATTCGGCTAGGGCCAATTTTTTTGGTTATTTTTATGGAAAAAGAAAAAATTAAAAAATTCGCTGATTTTTCCGAAGAAAAAAAATTGTGGCAAAAGGGGTACGAATTTGTAGTGGGGCTGGACGAGGTTGGGCGAGGGCCTTTGGCGGGGCCGGTGGTCGCGGCGGCGGTGTGTTTTAAAGAGAAGAATTTGCCGCCTTTCGTAGAGAATATCCGTGATTCAAAAAAAATCTCTCAAAAACAACGTGAAGGGTGGTATAAATTTTTAGCCGAGCAGCCAGATATAAAGTGGGGAATCGGCCTTGTCTCGGAAAAAATTATTGACCGGATAAATATTCTGGAAGCGACTAAACTGGCGATGAAGCGGGCGATTGAAGCTTTGAAAATTGAGCCGGATTATTTATTGCTTGACGGGAATTTTTTGCTGGAGAATTTATCCATTAGCCAAAAAGCAGTGGTCCGAGGGGATGAAAAAATCATTTCTTGCGCCGCCGCTTCGATTTTAGCAAAAGTGACGCGGGACCGGCTGATGGAAAAATACGACGCTAAGTACCCGGAGTACGGCTTTAAAAAGCATAAGGGCTATGGTACAAAAGAACATTTGACAGCAATAAAAAAGCACGGGGCTTGTCTGATTCATCGGACATCTTTTAGTCCTTTCTCCTGACCATTTTGTTGTGGATACTCTAAAGTCAAAAGTGAACTTAAGTGATATAATAAATATATGAGCTTTTGGAAAAGATCAAAAAAGGAGAAGAAGAAAATAAAAAAAAAAGAACCGCCGGAAATAATTGAAATCGCGACGCTTTCTCCAGAAAAAAAACGTATTGCTTGGTTTAAAATTGCCAAGTTTTTTTTGGTGGCCTTGTGGGTTTACATCAAAAAAGAGTTTGGCTGGAGTTTTGTCGGGCGTTGTTTGATGATTATTTTAGTGCTGGCGTCACTGGGCGTTTTTTTGTTCCATAGCGCTACGGCGATGAATCAGGATTTGGGTCGGCATTTGAAGGTGGGTCAGATTATCTGGGAGACTAAACATGTGCCGCAAACTAATCTTTTTTCGTATACCCAACCCAATCAATTTTTTCTTAATCATCATTGGTTGAGTGAGGTGGTTTATTATCTGCTTTATTTAAAAATCGGTGTCTCGGGCTTAATTGTTTTTAACGCGTTAATTTTTTTAGCTAGTTTCGCCCTGATTTTTTCTTTAGTCTACCGCCGGAAATATTTTGTTACTTCTTTGCTGGCGATGATACTTAGCATTGGCCTTCTAATCGAGCGGACAGACGTCCGGCCAGAAGTTTTCGGCTTTTTATTTTTTGCGCTGTTTCTGTTTATTCTTAATCGGAACAAGGAAAAAATTACTTGGTCTTTTTGGTTGCTTTTGCCGTTGCAGTTTGTTTGGGTCAATTTGCATATTTCTTTTTGTTTTGGCTGGATATTATTGTTTCTTTTCTTTTTAGACAGGCTTTGGGAACGGCGGAAAACTGTTTATCTTCTGGCTAAGGAGAAAAAATTTGATAAATATTTAACCCAAGTTGTTTTTTTGGGCATTTTGCTGGGTCTGGTAGCAATTATCAATCCTAATGCTTGGCGGGGCGCTATTTATCCTTTGTTGATTTTTGGTAATTATGGCTACACGATTGTTGAGAACCAGACGCCATTTTTTCTGGAAAAATTAATGTTTAATCCGAGCATCGTTTTTTTTAAAGTGGCGATTGCAGCCCTGATAATATCTTGTCTTATCAACTGGCGGAAGATTAGAGTCTTTTATCTTTTAGGGTCAATTGTCTTTTTGGGTTTTGCCTGGTCAGCGATTCGTAATTTCCCGATTTTTGCCTTATTTTTGCCGCTTGTTTTAGTGGAAAATCTCTCCTCGGCTCGGGAATACTTTAGCAGAGCCAAGCTCAGCTTTGGTCGTTTTCTAGTTAAGTGGGAGAATTTATGGCTCAGAAAACTACTCCGCGCCTTGACCATTTTGATAATTTTTGGTATTTTAACTGCGAGCATTTACGCCGTCGTTTCCAACCGTTACTATCTTATAATGACCAAATCGGAGCGTTTCGGATTGATGGTGCCTAGCGAGGCAGGGGCGGCGGTTGATTTTTTAAAACAGAACAAAATTGGCGGCCAGATGTTCAATAATTTTGACATCGGTGGATATTTGATTTGGCGTTTATATCCGGAACAGAAAGTTTTTGCTGACGGTCGGCCCGAAGCTTATTCGGAAAATTTTTGGCAGTCAATTTATATTCCGATGCAGCAGGATGAAAAGCAGTGGCAGAATTATGCCGACGAAATTTATAATTTTGATTATATCTTTTTTGCTCACACTGACGCCACGCCTTGGGGAATACAATTTATCCAGCGAATCTCGCAGGATAAAAAGTGGGTAATGGTTTATTTGAATTCATCAATGGCTATTTGGCTTCGTGATTCGGATAGGAATAAACCGACTATTCAAGGCTTGGGTCTAGGCAATGGAAAATTACCACTGAACGTTGAAAAAGCGCTGGAGATTAAAGATTTTAGCGCGTTGCTGCGTTTTGGGTCATTTTTCCAGACGATTGGTTCAAATGATTTGACGGTCAAATTTTTTGAACAAGCGCTGGGCGTGTATCCAAAAAATGCCAGAATCTGGTTTATAGTGGCCCTGCTTAAAGCCGGTCAAGGTAATTTGGATGGCGCTAAAAATAACCTGCAAGAAGCGTTAAAATTAGACAAAAAGTTCATTGATGCTTATTTGGCGCTCGGCCGAATTTATTACCAACAAGGAGATTTTTCGCAAGCACGCCGAACTTGGCAAAGGATTTTAGAAATTGAGCCAGCTAACGCAGATGCCAAGACTTATCTGGACAATATGGGACTTATACCGTTTACGAAGTAGAAGTTAAATAAAAGAATTAAAAATTTATTTATTATTTAATCGATTAAAGAAAGCTTCTAATGACGAAATCCTAATGACGAATGACTAATCAATGACAAAATCCCAATGACAAATTTTTGGATTTTGAAATTTAGTAATTGATTGGTCATTGGAAATTGGAAATTTGACATTTTTGCGAAGCAAATATTTTTATGCCAGTACCAAGACAAAGACATACAAAATCAAGGAGAAATAGAGGGCGCTCTCATCAGGCATTGAAAAATTTAGGTATCGCCAAGTGTGCCAAGTGCGGCCAACCGATTTTGCCTCATCAGGCCTGCCGAAATTGCGGAACTTATAAAGGAAAAGAAGTCATTGATGTGATGAAAAAAATGACCAAGCGTGAGCAGAAAAAACGGCAGAAAGAATTAGACGCGCAAGAGGCTAGGGCGCATGAGGAGCACAAGCATGAGGACAGTAAATCCTAAATCCGAAATCCTAAACTCTAAACAAATACAAAATACTAAATCATAAATTCAAAACCGTTTGGAATTTAAAGATTTATAATTTGATTGCCAATCTGGCATTGTTTAGTATTTAGATATTAGAATTTAGAGTTTATAAAGTTTATGGCTAACCGACATTTATCTCGTTCCATCGCCATGCAATCACTTTATGAGTGGGATTTTTGGGGTCGTGATAAAACAAGGCTAAAAGGAGCTGTAGAGAAAAATATTGCCGAATTTGGACCGGGCATGGAAGGAACGGATTTTATTTGGCGGCTGGTTAACGGGGTCGTGGAAAACCTAGAAAAATTGGATCAAATCATTGAAAAATCAGCGCCTGAATGGCCGCTGGACCAAATCACAATTATTGACCGCAATATTTTGAGGATGGGACTTTATGAATTATTATTTGGTAATCGAGATGAAGTGCCACCCAAGGTGGCGATTAATGAAGCAATAGAATTGGCCAAAGGTTTCAGCGGCGAAAACTCCGGTAAGTTTGTTAATGGAGTTTTGGGAACAATTTACCGGGAAATCGGTGAGCCGCAGAAGGACGAGTAATAAGTAAAATTTCTAAATCCTAATTTCTAATTCCTAAACAAATCCAAAACTCAAAATTCCAAATGACTAAATAATCGTTTTGAATTTTGAAATTTGCGATCTCGGTATCGTTTAGAATTTAGAGTTTCGGATTTAGAATTTAATCTAATGAAGGATCTATCTAAACTTGAAGAACGCATTGGCGTTGTTTTTAAAAATAAAGACCTATTGCAGCAGGCTTTGGTTCACCGGTCTTTTTTAAACGAAAATTCCGATTTTCATTTAGAGCATAATGAGCGAATGGAATTTTTGGGGGATGCGGTGCTGGAGCTGGTTGTTACAAAATATCTATACGAAAAATATCCCAATCCCGAAGGCGAGCTAACTAATTGGCGGGCGGCGCTGGTTAACGCTAAAAAACTGGCCGAAATAGCGGAAATAATCGGTTTGAATGATTTTTTATTATTAAGCCGGGGAGAAGCCAAAGACACTGGCCGAGCTAGGCAATATATTTTGGCTAATGCCATAGAAGCTCTGATTGGTTCAATCTATCTGGACCGGGGAATAGAAACAGCGCAGGTTTTTATTGAAAAAAATGTGCTAAGTCATTTGTTACAGATATTGGAAGAGGGAGCATACCGCGATGCCAAGAGTCTATTCCAAGAGGAAGCCCAAGAGCGGACGGGGACAACACCAAGCTATGAGGTGCTGGACGAATGGGGACCAGATCACGCCAAACATTTTAAGGTGGGAGTATTTTTAGACGATGAAAAAGTAGCCGAAGGAGATGGCGTTTCAAAACAAGAAGCCCAGCAGAAAGCGGCGGAAGAGGGATTGAAAGTGAAGGGGTGGAATGGAGTGACCATTGCGGGAAATAAATAAGTGGTCATCCTGAGTGAAGGGAAGGATCTGGCTCCAGAATTTTCAAGCACCAAGCTCCAATTTACAATGAAATCTCAATGACCAAATGACTAAATTTTCAAACATTTGAAAATTGAAAATTAGATCATTGATTGAAAATTGAGATTTAAAAATTGAAAATTTTTGACATTTTTAGCTTATTGAGTTATCTTTAATCATAAATCATAAAATAAATAAGCAGTAAATCATATGTTGGTAATCAGATTAACCAGAGTTGGAAAAAAGAACCAGCCCACTTACCGGATTGTTTTAACCGAGAAAACGAATCCCGTGCGCGGTAAATTCATTGAAATTTTGGGCAGTTATAATCCACGGTCAAAGGTCAAGGACTTAAAGGTGGAGAAGATTAAGTATTGGTTATCTAAAGGCGCGCAAGCCTCAGCGACGATGCATAATTTGCTGGTTTCAGAAAAAATCATTGAAGCAAAAAAGGTTAAAGCTTGGCAGCCAAAAAAGAAAACTCAAGAAGCGAATAAGGTCAAAGCTGAAGCAGCCAAGGTGGCAGCCGAAGCGCCCACCTCAGCGGGCGAGCCAGCAGTGGAAGAGGCCAAAAAAGAAGCCCCTGTTGAAGAAGCGAAAACAAGTGAATAAAATAGTGATTGAGTGATCAAGTGGCTAAGTGATTAAAGAATAAAGCCCCGCCCAGCGCGGGGTTTTTGTATTTCAGAAATCTAATTTCTACATTACATTATGCTTACTATCGTGAATATAATGTAATAACAAAATGGGGTTGATTAAGGGCTTGCGCGTCTTTTTTGTTGTGGTAAAATGGAGTCATGAAAAAGAAAGCAAAAAAAATTACCATGGATGTTTTAGCCGGAATGGTTCAAAGAGGTTTTTTAGAAACAGCTAAGAAGGCGGATGTAGTTGCTATTAAAAAGGACGTAGTGATTTTAAAAAATGGTGTTTCTTTGATCAAAAGTGAGGTCGGCTCTTTAAAAGAAGATGTATCAATTCTTAAGGCCGATGTTTATACTTTAAAAGAAGATGTCAAGGCTATTAAGGAAGACGTAGCTGATTTGAAAGATAAATTCCATAAAGTTCTTGGCGCTCTTGATAAGGTAGCCAAGCAATATGCGGATTATATGGAAGAAAGAAAAATGCGCGATGTACAGATTGAACGCTTAAAAAAATGGGTTGAACAAATTGCTCAAAAAGTGGGCGTTGAATTAGTGGATTAAAGAAAAAACCATGAATATCAAGAAATGCGATATTTGTAAAAAAGTTATGAAGGATAGAGAGGGAGTAAAAATTTATCTGCAAAGCGAAATTTTTGCATCGTTTGAAATATGTGATAAATGTGGCGTACCGGTAATGCGGTTTTTAAAAAACAAAAAATTGATAAAAGATAAAAAATGATTTTATGGAAGACATGAAATTTTTATACTCCGCTTAACGCGGGGTTTTTGCATTTTTATCCCCCTTACGCAAAGAGGAATAAAGGGGGTTTAAAATTCTAAACCTCCCGAACCCCGCCCACCAAAGCCGAGAATGATTACGCGGCAGAATATTGCAAGATGCTAAAAAGCATAATACGGTATCGTTCCGGCTAATCAGCTTTGGTTCTCGGCGGGCGGGCCTCCTTTTAAAGGAGGGTAAAACATTAGTACTCGCATCACATTATGTTCACTATCGTGAGAATAATGTGATATTGTGATTGTTTATAATTTTTGTTGTAAACATTGACGAAATGTGTCGGGGGGGGGTAAAATAGGAGTAAAGTTTGCAATAATTTTTAATTTTTCCCGAAATTGTCCGCAAGGTCAAATGAGGGAACAAAAATATGGGACTTGAAACACCAAGAATGCCGTCGCCGGAAGAGGCGGCAAAAATTGAAGCGGGACGAGAGAGAACTGAGGCCGAAGCGAAAAAAGAAGCCGATTTAAGAAACGATGGTTTGTCCCGTCAAAGGAATCCTTCAGAAAAAAGTAAAGAGACTGCAAGGAGTGTTTTGTATGGAAATGCTCGTGCAGAAAATCAGGCGCGTGATTACGAAAAAATAATGGGAATGGAACTTCAGCATGATTATCCAGGGAGTATAGAAAAAATGGAAAAAGTCACTAACCAAGGCGGCAGATTCAGTATGGATGTATATCTTTTTGCGCATAAAAGTGCTGAAACTGACGAAGAAAAGACGAGGGTTTACGATCTATATCAAAGGCAAAAGGTAAATCCACATGAAGGCGGATCAAGAGGGAAAACAATGGAGATGGTTATGTTGCAAAGAAAGGTTATTGAAAGAGCCGGTAAATAAAAATTATAGTGAAGTAAAAAAACGAACAAAGAGAACGAATGGCCACCCATGCCCTTTATTGACACAATTTTGCTCTAATGCTATATTGTGGATAATAGTAGAGCAAGGGTGAGCTTTAGCGAGCCCAAGGTCGGCTACTAATTCTTAAAAACTTAAATATACGTTTGGAAAGATATGGCTAAATACGCAGATCAGGAGTTTGTCGAGTTTGTGATCAAAAGCCTAGTTGATCATCCAGACGAGGTTAAGACTGACCGGAAGATTGATGAAATGGGAGTTCTTTTGACTCTCAAGGTCAATCCTCAAGACATGGGTCAGGTCATTGGCCGAGAGGGCGGAACTGCCCGTGCCATCCGAACTTTGCTTCGAGTAATTGGTGCCAAGAACAACGCGCGCATCAATTTCAAGATTGAAGAACCGGAAGGCGGCCGAGTGCCTCGCGAACAACGAGAATCTCCGATGAAAAACGTTGACCAAGTGGTCGATGATTTGAAATTCTAATTTCGGCGAAATTATTTCGCAATTCAAAAAAACCGTGCCCCGCATTTTGCGGGGTGCGTTTTTTGTTTTAATAATTAATGGTATACTTTAAATAAATTATGAGGTTTGATATAATTACAATTTTTTCCCGATTTTCTTTCCGCTTGCGGAAATAGAAAATCGAGGACCCCGTGAATTTTGCATAGCAAAATTTTTTCGGGGCCACAACGAATAACTTATGATTAAGTTTGACATAATAACCATTTTTCCTAATATTTTCTCTTCGTATTTTGCCGAGACTATTTTGGCGCGGGCGCAGAAAAATAATTTAATTGAAATTAAAACGCATGATTTGCGCCAGTGGACGGAAGATAATCATAAAAGCGTAGACGATTCTCCCTACGGCGGGGGACCGGGAATGGTGATGATGGTGGAACCTATCTTCAAAGCCGTGACGGCTTTGAAGAAATTTTCAATTTGATCGTCGATAGCAAAAAGAACGTAACGGTGCT
>CAZYIG010000034.1:0-8165 GCA_964647205.1 uncultured Candidatus Saccharibacteria bacterium
TGTCGCCGCGCCCGCCATCGCTATGCTCAGGCGTTGCGGGCGGGCAGACGCCTCCATGGCTTTGTTATGTTTTAGACTCAATGAGGCGGCGAGACACAAGGAGCGGCTGGCATAGAACTTTATGCTACCACGCATAGCCGACGACGTTTTTTCGAAGCGGGTAGCCGAGCAAATTTTTATGTTTTCAGAAAATATTTCCGAACACTTTTTATACTGTCATTATCTCCTTCTCTTTCGCCCCACCCCAATCATCAATCTTTTTGTTATATTCATCAATCATTTTTTGCAACTCATCTTTACCACGGAATTTATCATCTTGGCGAATTAAGCCGCTTCTCTCTCCATCTTGAATTTCTTTCCAAGCTTGTTCGCGCAAAGCCCGAATTGAGATTCGGGAAGCTTCCATTTTTTGCTTTAAGTTACGCACCAGCTCCTTCCGGCTTTCTTCGTTTAATGGTGGAATGGATATTCTGATTATCTCGCCGGCTCCCGTAACCGAAAGTCCGCTCCGAGAAGAGCTTATCGCTTTTTCTATTTCTTTAACAATTGACGTATCCCAGGGCTGGACCGTTAAAAGCCGAGGTTCGGGCGCATTTATTACAGCCAGCTGTTTTAACGGCTGACGAGAACCATAGCATTCCACTTCAACAGTTTCAACTAAGGCTGGTGTTGCCCGGCCAGTCCGCAGAGTTCCCATTTCTTCTTTAAAGCGTCCGACGGCTTTCTCTAATTCTGGTTTTATTCTGCTGATGATTGGTTTATACATGCTCTATATTCGTCATTCCGAACGAAGTGAATAATCTAACTATCTAATAACAAATGACGAAATCCTAATGACGAATCCATGACAAAGGTCAAAATCTAAATTGGACATTGGGATTTTATTTGTCATTAGTCATTGGAAATTGGTCATTTCTATAGATTCTTCAACTTACATTTTGCATTACCCCAGAATGATAATTACTTATTTAAAATTTTATTAACTACTCCCCTATCCCCGCATACACAATTTGCGGATTTTGCGGGTCAATGGTAATTGTTTTTATATTTTTAGTCGTTACGATTGGATTGACCGTCCATGTCTGCCCGTTGTCTTGCGAGCGATAGATTACATTCCCGGCACTGTAATAAAGAAAAGAAGAAGTTACGGGATCCAGGGCAACGGCCATAATTGATACTGACTCCGGCGGAATAATAATGTTAACTTTCTGCCAGCTCTGGCCGGCATCAACGCTTTTCAATAACCCAACCTTTGAACCGATATACAGAACATTAGAATTTTTATTGTCCATCACTAAAGTTTCCATTCCTTCAATTTCTCTCGGGAAACTTTTTAAATTATCCAGCGATTGCCAATTTTGTCCCTTATCAGTAGTTTTAAAAACTCCTTTATGAGAGGTGCTGACAAAAACGGTTCTCGTGTCGTAAGGATTAACTTTTATGTCTGTAATGACATCGTCAAACCACTTAACCACTCGCCAGCTTTTGCCAAAATCAATGCTTTTTAAAAAACCGCCTTCGGCTGTTCCCATATAAATAACCGACGGGTCATACGAGTCAATTTCGACCGCAAAAATAGCATATTGTTCGCGAGAGACCCGATAAACCTCTTCCCAACTCCGACCAGCATCACTTGAACGGAAAAGCCGCCCTAAACGATTTTGATAAGTTCCGATATAAATGTTGCCGCTATTTTGTGGATCAATCGCTATATCATAAATATTGGCCCGCGCGTCCAGAGCTTTCGCTAAATCATCCACATGATACCAAAGATCGCCGCCATCCATGGTTTTATAAAGACCTTCTCCTCTCGTTCCCAAATAAATAATATTAGAATTTTTAGGGTCAACGACTGTCGCCAGAACATTGGAGGAAGCGATCGTTTGGCTCTTGGAAATTATCACTTTTTGCTTCCAGTTTTCCCCGCGATCGACAGATTTAAAAATACCGCCATCACGGCTAGGCAAACAATTAAATGGGAGGGCGGGTAAGAATGCCGCAAAAAATAAAGGTAAAATTATTAAGCTAAATAAATATTTTTTGCTGACCATATTTTTAAATTTTCATTAATAAAACTTCTAAAATTAACCTCGCGTTAAAACTAGAATTAATCAAGGCCTCTTGGGCGCTCATTATTGCCCGACAAGCCAGAAGCAATGAACGAGTCGAGTAATTAATTTTTGAAAATCTTTTTTCATTAATTAATAAATCAACCCGATTACCGATCTCCAATAATCGGTCTCTCAAATAAAGCAGCCACTGGGAAAGAATTTCTTTCGCTAAGGGAACATCTTGGCTCAACTCTTTGGCTGTCTCAAAGCGAAAAACTAGGTCTGATTTTAAAATATCTTCTAATTTTTTAATACGTACCTCGTAATCAGACAAAAGCGTTTGATTGTTCAATAAATTTCTGGCATAACCCGGCCGGCCGGCCGAGAGCTTAACTATTTTGTCCAAAACAGAATCTTTTGCTCCCAAATTTTTTAGTCCCTTTTTTAACTCGTCAAGCGGCACGGGTAAGAATTTTATCAGCTGACAGCGCGATAAGATAGTTGGCAAAATTGAATCCCAAGCTGAACTAGTTAAAATAATCAAACTTTTTGAGCTGGGTTCTTCTAGCGTCTTTAAAAAAGCATTAGCCGCCTCACGAGTCAAGTTATGAGCCTCTTCAATTATAACAACTTTAAGCGAAGATTTATAGGGATAAAAGAGCAATTGATGCTGCAGGTCTCTTATCCGGCCGATACCAATCTCTTGTGATTTCTCTTCTTGGTCAGCCGAAACCACCAGCAAATCAGGATGGTTATTTTTCTCTATTTCCTGACAGCTCCGGCAGACACCGCAAGGCTGACCAGTTAATGACTCTTTAGCTTTGGTTTTCTCGCAAAAAAGCCACTTAACAAATTCTTTAGCCAAAGTCATTTTCCCTGCTCCCGACGAACCGCAAAATAAATAAGCGTGAGCCAATTTATTTTTATCGGCGCTCCGAGTTAGCATCTCCCAAATTCGCTGATAGCCAATACGCATATGCTCATTATATGCTATAACCAACTTTCTTTACAAATTCCATAAACTCCTGCCGGAACCTTTCGGTTGAAAACTTTTCTGCCCATTTACGGATTAACAGCGGGCTGTAATTTTTGTAATTATCTCTCAAGCGCCGCACTCCATCTGCCAGAACCTCTGGCGTTGTTGCCTCAAAAAATTCACCGGTCATCCCTGGCAAAACTGTTTCCCTTGCCCCACCAGAACAGAGCGCCAATACTGGTTTTCCCCAACTCATGGCCTCAACCGGCGCGATGCCAAAATCATCTTCACCGGAAAAAATAAAAGCAAAACAATTTTTATAATATTCGGCTGTTTCTTCGTCGACCAGCCACCCTAAAATTTTAATATTATCTTTAGCAATGCTTTGCAGGTATTTTTTTTGCGACCCTTCGCCAATTATGATTAACGGCAAACCCAGCTTATTAAAAGCCTCAACCGCCACATCTATTTTTTTATACGGCGTCAGCTGGGAAACGATTAGAAAATAATCCTTTGGTACTAGCAATGGCAAGAAAATATGGTTTTCAAAACGCTCAAGCTGACGAGTGGGCATGGTTCCGTCCTGCTTTTGCGGGACGGAGAGCGAGTCAGCTTGGCGAGTAAAATTTTCATCGCTGGGGGAAATTTTATGTTTTTGAAAATCATTTTTTGAGCCATCGAATGCAGCCAAATTAACCGGCGGATAAATCACTTTTGAATCCCGATTGTAGTATTTCTTTATCCGGCTAGCCGTCGCTTTTGAATTAGCCACAAAATAATCTACTCGCTTGCTCGCTGAGCGATCCCAAAGCCGAAGATAATTAAAAATAATGTCTACCAGAATCTGCCGATAGAAACCTAGTTTCTGTTGACTTAAATATTCCGTTGAGTAGTCCCACAAAAATCGCGCGGCGTTATGGCAATAACTAATATGGATGGTTTTTGGCCGGACAACGACTCCCTTGGCGAAAGCCGAGGAAGAAGAGATGACGAGGTCAAACTCCCGCAAATCAAAAGTTTCGGGAACGATCGGCATAAGCGGTAAAAGCCACTTATGGCGCCGCCGCAGAAACGCAGGAAATTTTTGTAAAAAAGATGGGCGCACTCGTTCCGATGAAAACCACTCGCCCATTTTTTCTTGGTCATATAAAAAAGTATAGATTGGCGCCTCGGGAAACATTTTAGCCAATTCCAAAAGCACCCTCTCTGCCCCTCCAAATCTAATCAGATAATCGTGAATCAGCGCTACTTTCATACGAATTTTAAATTCTAAATTTTCTCGCCTCGGCTTCGCCTTAGCGAAGCGGGCAATTTTACCTGCCTGCCGGCAAGCGGAAATCAATACTTAAATTTTTAAATTTAAAATTCAATTAAAATTTAGTCTTTAAAATTTAAAATTATCTTCAGGGTTTGCTCTGCGCACTTCTCCCAACTGAACCGCTTAATATTCTCAAAACCCGATTGTCTTAGTCTATCACGCAAATTACTATCGTCAATAATTTGTTTGACCGCCTCGGCAATTTCAATTGAACTGCGCGGATTAACAAATAGCGCTCCCTGACCAGCAATTTCCGGCAAGCAAGAACCCAGAGAAGTTACGACGGGCACACCCATTGCTTGCGCTTCCAAAATCGGAAGGCCAAAACCCTCATAGAAAGAAGGGGATAAGAATATGCTTGCTTCTGTTAATAGCTTATGTTTTTCATCATTTGAAATATAACCAACTTCCTTAATGT
Source organism: uncultured Candidatus Saccharibacteria bacterium (assembly GCA_964647205.1). Classification (GTDB taxonomy): domain Bacteria; phylum Patescibacteriota; class Minisyncoccia; order Portnoybacterales; family GWB1-42-6; genus CAZYIG01. Next base: position 4,764 of record CAZYIG010000034.1, read on the forward strand.
CTAAGTTCAAATTTCTAATTTCTAATAAATCCTTAATCTGCGATTTTATTTTTTCATATCCAAAACCCGGCACGCCAGCTAAAATAAGTTCGTGTGGAATTTTATATTTTTCTTTCAAAATTTTATAGGCTTCCAGAATCCCTTGAACGTTTTTTTTAGTTTCTATACGACCCACATATAATAAATAGGGCTTTTTTGTTTGGTTATTGGGATTTGCCCGCCCCGCATCGACGAGTTGAAGCGGGTCATTGAAAATTTTACTGCTCACTCCATGATGCACGACGCTGATTTTTTCCTCTTCCACACCATATAATTTTATCAAATCCTGTTTGGTGTTTTCTGAAATCGCAATAATTTTTCGCGCTCTCTTTACGGCAGATTTAGTGCTCCAATGCAAATAAAAACACCGCCTGAATGAATAATATTCGGGAAAATATTCGTATTCCAAACCATGGATAGCAACGATTGAGTTTCTCGGTGCGCCAAACGGCAAAATGTGTACCGGAATAAACAACACATCGGGTTTATGCCGCCAAACCTCATAAGCCAATCTCATTTGCGTCCATAAAAATGGCAGCGGCCAACGCAAAATTTTTATTTCAAAATTAAGAGGCAAGAGAAAATCAAAATATTTATTATTCGTGTCACTCGTGCCAATTTGTGTATTAGTGTCAGGAAAATATAACAAAAACCGATGCTCGCGGGTCTCCGGTAGCATCGTTAAATGTTTAATCAACTGATAAGTGTATTCTTCAATGCCCGTGCGTGGCTGCTTAATTGCCGCCGCCGCGTTTATGCCGATAATCATAGAATCTTTTAACTGCTAAATTCTGCTGGCACTTGTGCCCAAATATCTTCCACCGCTTTTATCAAATCGTTATTTCGAAAATAAGAAAATAATTGCTTCTTCCAATCAGCGCTATTAATATTAATTATCGGCTCAACGCCCCGGCCTTCAATCGGTTGATTATCATCACTCAAAGTTAATGTATGCACTAAAAACATTGAATATTTTTCACTGCTGTCAATTTGCGTTTCCAGTGGAAAAACCCGTTCAATCGTCCCCCACCCTTTAGTTTTTTTACCCACGAAAATTCCGACATTATATTTTTTTAGCGTTGCAACTAATAATTCAGCTGTCGATTGAGATTGGTCATCAGCTAAAATCACCATTTCTTTATAACGAACTAATCCTTGCAACCAACCAGTTTTTGTTTTAAATGGAATACTCTCTCCTTTTCTAAAAAAATCATACGCGTAGCGGTCATTGCCAATAAACGGACCCAAAAAATAAGGCAAAAGGTCGATTGAACCACCAATGTTACCACGCAGATCTAAAACCAAAACCTGTAATTTATCGCCACTATCGGCTTTATTAACGGCCGCAACAAACTCATCTAGAGTTGTTGGCGAGAAACGCTTAATATATAAATGCAAAATTTCCGGCGTTATTAATTTGGTAAAAATCGTTGGTTCCGCCCCTACCGAATCGTAGCGCTCCTTCTTGGACTTATCAGTTAAAACATCATAAGCGTATTTTATTTTTTCCAATTCTTTGGCTGCTTCCGCAGAAGTCGCCGCTTCTTTTTCTAGTTGCGTACTTTTGTCATCAAAGTTCTGTTTCAAAGTTTCCGCCGAAGAATCCTTGCTAGCATCTAATTGTGCGTAAAGATCTTTGCTTGGATTAGCATTTAAAACTTCATTTTTTAAATTTTGCTCATCTCGCATTGTATAAAGACCGCTGCGCCCAAATGGTTGCAAATTAGCTACTACAATACTCGCCAGCTTAACCGTAAATTCTTTTTTTTGAGCCTCGTCAAAACCTTTCAATATTCCGTTCAGCATTTCTTCCACCCCTGCCTCATCGCTTGATTTTAGATTAAACTGCGTACCAACCAATTTTTCCGAACCAGCTTGATAAAGCTTAGCCAGCTGGGCATCGGCAATATTATCCCAATAATTCTCTTTCACTTTATCGTATATTTCAAATAAAAATTTTATATAAATATCTTTACTGGTAACAGATTGCGACACGGCCGATAAAACATTTTGCTCAACTTTTTTATTTTGAAAATAATAGTGGTTTACTAATAATCCGCCTATTATTAAAACAATTATAGCCGCATTAGCGCCTATAATTAAATAATTCTTACTCCCGCTTAAAAAATAATTTTTGAATTTAGCAAATATCATTATGACTAAAGAGTGAAGATTTACTTTTCTGAAACGCTCGACATCTCCTCTAAGCGAGGCTAGTCGAGCGTCATTTCTTGCTCATTATTGATCGCTTATAAACATCCAAATGTTCCAAGGCAATACCAGTCCCCTTGGCTACGCAAAGTTTTGGATCTTCGGCTACATAACAAGATACGCCAGTTGCCTTTTCTATTAATTCCGCTAGATTACGCAACATAGCACTGCCACCTGATAAAATCATGCCGCGATCTATTACATCCGCGGAAAGTTCCGGCGGAGTTTCTTGTAAAACATTTTTAACCGTTTGGACAATTTCTCTTAGTTGCTCGGCGATTGATTCAACTATCTCATTAGTTTTAACTTCAATATTTTTTGGCAAGCCAGAAATTAAATCCCGGCCTCGCACCTCAAAAAATCCTTCTTCCTTTGGCGGCAAAGGCAGGGCTGAACCAATTGCAATTTTGATTTCTTCCGCTGTCCGTTCACCAATGGCTAAATTATGTTTTTTTCTAATGTACTCGGCAATTGCTTGGTCAATTTTATTACCACCCACTCGCGCCGAAGCCCAGGCGACAATTCCGCCTAGCGATATAACCGCCACTTCGCTGGTTCCGCCACCAATATCAATAATCATATGGCCGGCTGGCTCATTAATAGGAATACCAGCCCCAATAGCGGCTAGCACCGGCTCCTTGACCACGTAAGCCGCTTTAGCCCCAGCATTCAGCGTTGCATCCACCACTGCCCGCCGTTCGGTTGAAGTTATGCCCGCTGGCACCGCCACCATGACTTCTGGCCGGAAAAGCCGGAAAGCGCCGGTTGTTTTATTTATAAAATAACGCAACATCGCTTCCGTGATCCGATAATCAGCAATTACACCATCCCGCATCGGACGAGACGCAACAATGTTTTCGGGTGTTCGCCCAAGCATTTCTCTAGCCTCGCTGCCAACGGCCAAAATTTTATTGTCATCCAAAGAAACCGCTACCACTGTTGGTTCGTTAATAACTACTCCTTTTCCCGGCACATAAACCAAAGTATTGGCCGTGCCTAAGTCAATTCCGATTTTCTTGATGAACATTATCTTAAAAAGAATTTATTAAACCGCGCATACGAAAAACTTTATGACAAAATCGAGATGAGCGGAGCGTTAAGAAATTGCCGAGGGGAGGAGCGAAGCGACGAGTTTACTGAGGCAATTTTAGC
>CAZYIG010000035.1:0-8101 GCA_964647205.1 uncultured Candidatus Saccharibacteria bacterium
TGGGCCCAAAACTAGTGGGGCGTGGCATGCAACTTCATCCATTATTAGTTATTCTTTCGGTGCTGGGCGGCGTGGCCTTTTTGGGACCGATTGGCTTTCTACTGGGACCACTGGCAGTTAGTATCTTTTTTGCCTTTTTAGATATTTATGTCTATTTGCTGGGGAAAGAATCTACTTGCTAAGATTATCTCTTTGAGCTTTTGAAATTAGAGGATGAAGTGTTAGGATAAGGCATTATGCAAAAAATTCAAGAAGAATTTGACGTTGTAGTAATTGGTGCTGGCGCGGCCGGACTTATGGCGGCTGGGCGAGCCGCCGAACTTGGCGCTAAAGTTGCCATTATTGATAAAAATAAAACTCTTGGCCGGAAACTTTTAATCACCGGCAAAGGCCGCTGTAATATTACACAGGCGGAGTTTAATGATAAGGAATTTATTAAAAAACTGGATAAAAAAGGCCAATGGCTTTTTTCGGCGCTAGCGGCTTTTGGACCAGAAGAAGCTATCGGTTTTTTTGAAAACCGGGGACTCAAAACAAAAACGGAACGAGGCGACCGGGTTTTCCCTGAATCAGACAAGGCTCAAGACGTGCTGGATGTTTTGCTAAAATACTTAAGAGAGAGAAAAGTAAAAATATTTTCGGGTGAAACAGTTTCGGGATTTAATCTAGAAGATAAAAAAATTGTTAGCATAAAATTGGCCAATCGGAATATTGGCGCAAAAGCCTTTATTCTTTGCACCGGTGGCAAGGCTTATCCAGTCACCGGGTCAACCGGAGACGGTTACATTTGGGCAAACTCTTTGGGCCATAAGATAGCTAAACCGGTTCCAGCGCTGGTGCCGGTTGAAACCAAAGAAGTCTGGCCAAAAAATTTACAAGGATTGAGTCTAAAGAATGTTAATCTTAATCTTTGGCAGAATAATAAAAAGCAAGATTTCCGGTTTGGCGAAATGCTGTTTACTCATTTTGGGATAAGCGGGCCGATTGTGCTTGATATCAGCAAGAAAATTGGGGAACTTTTGGCAAAAGGAGAAGTCATAATTGAAATTGACTTGAAACCGGCGCTGGATATTGTTCAATTAGATAAAAGACTCCAGCGTGATTTTTCGGCTAACGGTAATAAAGATTTTAAAAATTATCTGCCCGACCTTGTTCCGCAAAAAATGATGGAAATAATTATTAAATTTTCCGGCGTTGATGCTCATAAAAAATTAAACGCTATCACCAAAGAAGAACGAAGAAAAATCGCCGCCACTTTGAAAAGTTTGCGAACAGGAGCGCGGGGGCTGATGGGTTTTGATCAGGCAATTGTGACGAGCGGCGGCGTGGACTTAAAGGAGATTGATTCCCGCTCGATGAGATCAAAAATAATTGATAACTTATTTTTTGCCGGCGAAATTATTGACTTGGACGGCCCGACCGGCGGTTATAACTTGCAAATCTGCTGGAGTACAGCCTACGTGGCCGGCACAAAAGCAATTAATTAAATTGGGGATGCCAAACTAGTAATTTTTTGATATACTATTTATATCTATGAGTAACGTAGCAACTTTCAGGCTTATTCCGCTTCTCATTTTGGCAATATTGATATTTTTCGGGGCTCATTATTTTCTCTACTACTCGGTAGTCAGATTTTTTGGTGTGGCCAGCCACGCCATCCGGGGCACTATCTTAACGATTATTTTTTTATTGCCAGTAAGTTTTTTTATTTTTTCGGCGCTATCCCATTTAAAGCAAAATCTGCTGCTTAATTTTTTCTATATTATTTCGGCTTCTTGGCTTGGTCTGGCAACCTGTTTCTTTCTGGCGGCTTGTTTAATCTGGGCCTTAATTTGGCTGGCCGGACTAACAAATTTTAATTTTAATATCCCGGCTGTCAGTACAGTAATTTTTTCTTTTGCGGGCCTGCTTTTTATTTATGGAGTTTGGAACGCTTTTCATCCGCAAATAAAAAATATTGAAGTTAAAATTAAAGACTTGCCAATTATTTGGCAAGATAAAACTATTATTCAACTTTCTGATGTTCATTTAGGACATGTTCATGGTGTAAAATTTTTGCAAGATATCGTTAATAAAACTAACGCCCAAGATCCGGATTTGGTTTTAATAACCGGCGACCTGTTTGATGGAATGGACGGCGACCTAAGTATTTTTATTGATGTCCTAAAAAGCATCAAAGCCAAAAAAGGAGTATTCTTTGTTATCGGTAATCACGAAACATTTTTGGGGGTAGACAGAGCTTACCTCATTCTGATGGAAGCCGGCATAAGAGTTCTAGACAATGAATTTGTTGATTTAGACGGATTGCAATTAGTCGGCCTTAGCTACCAAGGGAGCCACGGCGCGCCAAGCATAGTGGGCAAAATAAGAGATATTTCGGAGATATTTGTTTCTCTTAAAGAGAGGGGATTTGATTTTGCCAGGCCAAGTATTTTGATGCATCACGCGCCAACTGATATCACCCACGCTAAAGCTAACGGCATAGACCTTCAATTATCCGGCCATACTCATGTTGGCCAGACCATTCCTTTCAGTATCTTTACGCACATGATATATGGAAAATATTATTATGGGTTGACTACCGAGGGGGATTTTTCTATTTATACTAGCGGCGGAGCCGGCACCTGGGGCCCGCCAATGAGAATCGGCAATACGCCGGAAATTGTGGCTATAAAAATATCAAAATCTAATTAAAAATATGTATCAACCACTTTTAGATTATATTAAACAAACTCGCGCCGCTGGAATGCCAGATGATCAAATCCGGCAGGAGCTGTTAAAAGTCAATTGGAAAAAAGAGATTGTTGAGGGAGCTCTTAAAAATTCTGGCGAAGCGGATAATAAAAAACCTAAGGCAAAAGCAATCATTTTTGTTATCTTAGCGCTTTTGGCCGCTGGATTTATTGCTTTTGCTTTTTGGTATAAGGATTTCAATTTAACAGATAAAATTTTAAAATTAATCGCTAATTAAAATATATGAAAAAATATTTAGGTTTGTTTGTTGGTTTAGTTTTACTTGTGCCGATTACTGTTTTTGGCGCGGAATTTAGGGCGGGTGATAAAACTCTAAATTCAACGGAAACGATTAAAGATAATCTCTATGCTGCTGGCGGTAATTTTAATCTGATGGGCACGGTTGAAGGTGATTTAACTGTTACTGGTGGCACAATTAATATTCTCGGCACAGTCACGGGCGATATTTTAATACTAGGCGGAACAATAAACATCAGCGGCCGGGTTGGCGGGGATGTTCGGATCGCGGGCGGGACAATTTTAATTAACGGCCAGATTGGCGGGGAGGTTGTCGCGGCTGGCGGAGATATTAGCGTGGTCAACGGAGCGTCAATTATTAAAAGTGCGTATTTGGTTGGCGGAAGGGTTAACATGAATGGCTTGGTTGGAAAAAACTTGGAAATTCGTTCTTCGGAAATTACGCTGGGTTCAACGGCTAGAATAGCCGGAAGTTTTAATTATTATTCTCAGAAGGAAGCGAATATTATTAGCGGCGCAAAAATTAACGGCGATGTAATTTTTCATCCGGAGCAAATTAAAAAGCCAACTTACACTCATAAATTTCCTTGGCTGGCTTTTATGACTTTCTGGTGGCTAGTCGGAATCGCCGGGACAACCATTTTAGCTTGCCTGATGTTTTATCTGTGGACGGGCGAATCCAAAAGCATGATATCCGCGGCCCTAGCTTCGCCGGGCCGGGAATTGGTTCGCGGATTTGTTCTATTTTTTATGATTCCCATCGCAGCTATTATTTGTTTAATAAGTATTATTGGCTTTCCGCTGGCGCTCATCGGAGGATTTTTCTTCGCTGTCTTAACCGTTTTAACGGCAGCGGTTAGCGGCCTTGTAGTAGCCGGTTTACTGGTCAGACTATTATTTAAGAAAAAAGAAACCGAGCTTAATTGGTGGCTGATACTCTTGGGTATTTTTGTGTTAGCGATTATAAAATTAATTCCATTGGTCGGCTGGATCATAAGTTTCTTAATTTACCTTATTGCCTTTGGTGTTCTGACTAACAAAATTTACACCAAGCTTTTACCAGATAAGTAATAATTTACCCTGTTAAATAATTTTAAATTATCGATTAAGATAATAAATTATATCAGGGTATAAATAATTTAAAATTAAGATTTGAGTGGTTTCAGAAGGGATTAATATAATCAGTGAGTTACTCCTTAAGGATTAACTCAAATCTTATTTAACAGGGTCAATGTACAAAAAGAAAAAAGTAGCTCAAAAGAAACAACAAAAAAAAGCCGGCAAAAAAATTGCCAGTTTGCGTTACCGATAAAAAATACCGGGTGATTACTATAATCAGATTTTTTGTTCTTTTAGCCTTAGAAGGGAGGTAAAAAATGAGCGAAGGCAACGGAAATGGCCGGATTTATGAGATACAGCAAATAACCTGCACTCCTTTTTGTTTAAAAACCCCCGATGGTGTTATCCATGATTTTGATGGTTGCGTAACTCCCAGAAAAATCGAAAGAGATGATACCCAAATTATTGTAACCATAAACCCTGGCCAAAAAGGCCGGGAAGGCAAGGCTTTCTTTCCCTTAGGGACAGAAATCGGTTACGGGAACAGATCATCTGTCCGGAATTTAAGAAATAGCCGTTTTTAAAAGAGGGTCCAAAATAAAGGTCCCTCTTTTCATTTCCGTAAAATAGGATTATATTTTAAGGGCTAACGAGTTAAAAAAATATATGCCAAAACAAAATCCTTTCGCTCAAAAAGCCATTGCCTTGCATAAAAAATTAAAAGGCAAAATATCGGTTGTCAGTAAAGTTTTAGTGAAAAATGCCAAAGATTTAAGCCTATGTTATACGCCGGGAGTTGGCGCGGCGGCGTCATATTTGGCCGGGCATAAAAATGAAGTGCGCGACTTTACCATCAAAAGAAACACCGTGGCCGTGGTTTCCGACGGCTCGGCCGTTTTAGGTCTTGGCAATATCGGACCGGAAGGAGCCATGCCGGTGATGGAAGGCAAATGCCAATTATTTAAGGCTTTTGCCAATATAGACGCTTGGCCGATAGTTTTGGACACACAGGATGTTGATGAGATTGTGGCCACGGTAAAACACATCGCGCCAGTCTTTGGCGGCATAAACTTAGAAGACATTTCGGCGCCCCGCTGTTTTGAAATTGAAAAAAGACTGATAGACGAATTGGATATTCCGGTCATGCATGATGACCAGCATGGCACAGCTGTCGTCGTGTTAGCCGCGATGATAAATGCTTTGAAGGTGGTAAAAAAATCCCTCAATCAAAGTAAAATAGTAATTGTTGGCTCGGGAGCAGCCGGCATGGCATCGGCAAAATTATTATTGCTGGCAGGAGCGGGAGACGTTATTTTAATTGACAGTGAAGCCATTATTTGCCGGAGCCGGGAATATAAGAATATCTTTAAAAGTGAAATTTCCAAGATTACTAATAAATGTAATGTTTCGGGTTCTATGGAAAAGGCGATAAAGGGAGCTGATATTTTAATGGGGTTATCTAAGGCTAATTTATTTAAATCCGAACACATAAAAAGCATGAATAAGAAGGCCATAGTTTTTGCCATGGCTAACCCCATTCCGGAAATAATGCCCGGTGAAGCCATTAAGGCCGGCGCGGCAATAGTGGCGACAGGCCGATCGGATTTTCCCAATCAAATAAATAATGTTTTGGGTTTCCCGGGAATTTTCCGGGGCGCGTTGGACAACAACGTCAAAAAGATTACGCCGGAGATGAAATTGCGCGCGGCCAAGAGTTTAGCGGCGCTGGTAAAAAAACCAACGCGAAATTGCATTATGCCTTCGCCTTTTGACAAGCGAGTCGTTAAGGCGATAGCCGCGGCGATAAAAGATTGATAAATCTCCTAATTCTGCTAGAATACTAAATAAATGGACTTTTTACAGGCTATTATTTTTGGTGTTGTCCAGGGCATTAGCGAGTTTTTGCCCATTTCTTCCACCGGCCACTTAATTCTAACCGGCCGGTTTTTGGGACTCGCTCAAACGGAATTTTTAAAAAGTTTTGAAATTGCCATTCAGCTGGGTTCAATTTTGTCGGTTATTATTCTCTATTGGCGGCAACTTTTTACTGATTGGGAAACAATAAAAAGAGTGGCCATCGCTTTTATCCCAACTGGAATTTTGGGGTTGGTATTTTATAAAGTCGTTAGACAATATTTACTAGGCAGCAACGCGGTTGTTTTATGGTCATTATTTTTGGGCGGAGCTTTGCTTATAATTTTTGAACTTTGGCATAAAGAAAAAGAAACGGCCAGTGAAGATATCGCGAAAATTTCTTACGCCCAATCATTTTTAATCGGTCTGGCTCAATCAGTAGCGATGATTCCGGGCGTTTCACGTTCAGCCGCCACGATATTGGGCGGGCTGGCGCTGGGAATCAAAAGAAAAGTAATCGTGGAATTTTCTTTCCTGCTGGCTGTTCCGACTATGCTGGCGGCCACGGGACTGGATTTAATTAAAAATGCTGATCAATTTTCTTTGTCGCAATGGAATTTTTTAATGGCTGGATTTATCGTTTCATTTATTGTCGCCTTGGCTTCCATTAAGTTCTTGCTTAATTTTATAAAAAAACGCAGCCTTATCGTGTTTGGTATTTATCGGATAGCACTTGCCTTGGCTTTCTGGCTTTTAATTTTAAGATAAAAAAATGTTAATCTAATAAAAAAATGAAAAGTTTATTTAAAAAACCTTTGTTTATCGTTTTAATTTTAGCCATTGTTTTTGCCGGCGCGGGAATTTATTTTTATTCAAAAAATAGCGCGAAATCTCCTTACGAATTTACGACCGTTCAGAGAGGGGACCTTTCTCAAGAAGTTAGCGTGACCGGCCGGGTCAAGCCGGCCGAAGCGGTTGATCTGGCTTTTGAGAAGAGCGGCAAAGTTGCCAGAATTAATGTTAAGGTCGGCGATAAAGTGACCACGGGTCAAATTTTAGCCACTTTAGAAAATAGCGATTTGACAGCGCAAATTGCTCAAGCCAGAGCCAGTCTGGCTGTCCAACAGGCTGATCTTGAGGCGCTTCAGCGCGGTACCCGCCCAGAAGAAATCCAAATTGCCGAAACAACAGTTGCTAACGCCCAAAAATCTTTGGCTGACGACCAAGTTAACTTAACTAATGTGAAAAGCAAAGCCGATTCCGATTTAAGCAGTCTTTACGAAGGAATCAAGGATATTTTAAGCGATGCCTATGTTAAAGCCGATGACGCGGTTAATAAGCAGACTGACGATCTTTTCACCAACGATACTTCTGATAATCCCAAGCTAACTTTTTATACCAGCGGCCAATCGGGTTCAGATTCGGAATGGAAACGGCGCCTGGCCGGAACAGAGCTGGCGCAACTCAAACAAGAAATTGATTCTTTGCCGTCTGATAAAACCGCTTTGGATTTGGCCCTGGCTAAGGGCGACGGTCACCTTAGAATTATTCAAGATTTTTTAAATACTTTAAGCGGAGCAATTAACGAAGCAACCAGCTTAACCGCTACAACGATTGCTAATTATAAATATTATGTTAATGCCGCCCGGACGAATGTCACAACGGCCATTACCAGCCTCAATACTAAAAAACAAGCGATTGTGACGCAAAAAGCGACTAATCAAAATAATATCGCAACCGCTGAAGCGACAATTAATACCGCGGAAAATACTTTGGCCGCCGCTCAAGACCAGCTAATTCTAAAACAGGCCGGCTCAACCCCGGAACAAATTAACGCCCAAGTGGCCCAAGTTCAATCAGCGCAAGCTAATCTTCAAAACACGCAAGCGCAATTAACAAAAACGATCATTACTTCGCCAATGAACGGCATCGTCATCAAGCAAAACACCAAAGTGGGAGAAATTGTTGCCCAAAACGCATTGGTAATTTCAATCATGAGCGCGGCGCAATTTGAAATTGAAGCCAATATTCCGGAAGCGGATATTGCCAAAGTTAAATTGAATGATTTGGCGCGGGTGACGCTTGATACATATGGTAATGAAGTTATTTTTGAGGCCAAGGTAGTTGAAATTGAGCCGGCGGAAACTTTGGTTGATGGCGTGGCCACCTATAAAACAACTTTTCAATTTACCCAAGA
>CAZYIG010000036.1:0-7949 GCA_964647205.1 uncultured Candidatus Saccharibacteria bacterium
ATTTTTAATTTGCTACCGTGTCTCTAGAAAAAATAAAACAAGATCGTCTAAAAAAACTGGCCAATTTACAATCTTTTGGCATAGATGCTTATCCTGATAAAGGTCTTGTCGGGCGGATTTTGATAAAAGAAGTTTTAGAAAACTTCGCGGATTTTGAACAGGTAAAAAGGGAAATTATTTTAGCCGGTCGTCTGCGTGCTTTGCGGCTTCATGGGGCTTTGGCTTTTGCCACACTGCAAGATGTTTCGGGCAGTTTTCAACTTTTCTTCCAAAAAGATAAACTAGGCGAAGAAATGTATTCTTTATTCGCTGATAATCTGGATATGGGCGATTTCATTGAAGCGGTAGGCGAGCTTTTTGTGACGCAAAAAGGCGAAAAAACTTTGTTGGTAAAAAAGTTCAAAATTCTGTCTAAGGCTTTGAATCAATTGCCGGATAAGTGGCATGGCTTATCAGATGTGGAGGAGCGATTCCGCCGGCGGTATTTGGATATTTTGATGAACGAGGAAACAAAAAAATGCTTTGAGACCAGAAGTGAAATTATTAAAAATATCAGAAAGTTTTTAGAAATGAGAGATTTTCTAGAGGTAGAAACGCCGATTCTTCAAGCTCTACCCGGTGGCGCTCTAGCTCGGCCGTTCAAGACCCACTTGAATGCACTAGATATGGACTTATATCTGCGAGTGGCGCCGGAGCTTTATTTAAAAAGATTATTGGTGGCTGGATTTGAAAAAGTTTATGAACTTGGCCGTTGTTTCCGGAATGAGGGAATGGGCAAAGCCCATAATCCTGATTTTACGATTCTAGAATTTTATTGGGCTTACGCTGATTATGAGCAGTTAATGGAATTAACCGAAGAAATGTTTGAATTTTTGGTACCAGAGCTAGAATTTGAATATCAAAAAAACAGAATTGATTTAGCGGCGCCATTTAAACGAATCACGATGAGTGACTTATTACTTGAGCATTATAAAATTGATATTGCTCAAGTAACCAAAGAAGAAATGGTCAAGGTTCTGACCGAGGCCGGTGAAAAAGTTGATCAAGAAATGCCTCTTTGTAAAATGATTGATGAGTTATTTAAAACTTTGCGGCCAAAAATTATTCAGCCAACTTTTGTGATGAATCATCCGATTGAAATGTCACCGCTGGCCAAAGCTTCGCCGGATAATAAAAAAGAAGCGGCGCGGTTTCAGCTCTTAATTGGCGGGATGGAATTGATTAATGCTTATTCGGAATTAAATGACCCGCAAGATCAGGCTACGCGCATGAAGGCGCAAGAACAACATCAGGGTAAGGATGACCGAGCTGAGCTCGGTTTAAATCCAGCTAAGCTGGATGAAGAAATCCAGCGTTTTGATCAAGATTATATTGAGGCTTTGGAGTACGGTATGCCACCGGCAGCTGGTTGGGGTCTCGGTGTTGACCGGTTAGTTATGCTTCTGACTAATGTAGCGAGTCTGCGGGAAGTGATTTTGTTCCCAACGATGAGGGATAAGGAGGAAAAACAAAAATGAAAAAGTTGAGAATAGCCTTGCTTTACGGAGGTTTTTCGGCGGAGAGGAAAATTTCGATTAAAACCAGTAAAAATATTTTTGAAAACCTGGACAAGAAAAAGTATCAGGTTTTTTTGTTTAATCCAAAAACCGAACTTGATAAATTTATTGAAGCAGTTAATAGCAAAAAAATTGACCTAGTTTTCCCAGCGTTGCATGGTCTTCTTGGTGAAGACGGAGCAATTCAGGGGCTGCTAGAAATTCTAGGATTGCCTTATGTTTTTTCTGGTGTGCTGGCTTCGTCTTTAGCTATGGATAAAGAAAGAACGAAGAAAATACTAAAAACAGAAAAAATTTTAATGCCGTATTCAGTAGTTATAGAAAAAGATTATAGCAGTAATATCTTAAATAAAATAAAATTACCGGTTGTTATTAAGCCAATTTTTCAAGGATCGTCACTTGGTGTTTTTATTGTCAAAAATCAGAAAGAATTAGGGAACGCAATAAAGAGAGCATTTAAGTTTGGAACAGAGTTAATGGCAGAAGAATTTATTGAAGGCCGCGAAATAACAGCGGCAGTGCTGGGAAATAAAAAATTACAAGTTTTACCCTTAATTGAGATTAAACCAAAAACAGCGGAATTTTTTAATTTTCAGTCTAAATACAAACCAGGCGCTTCAGACGAGATTTGCCCGGCGCCAATTAACGAAAAATTAAGTAAAAAAATTCAAGAGCAGGCTGTTAAAATTCATCGTATTTTTGGTTGTCGAGGCGTAACGCGTTCCGATTTTGTCATTAAAAATAATAAGCCGTATTTTTTAGAAATCAATACAATTCCCGGCATGACAGAAACTTCTCTGGTCACATTGGCAGCCGCAGCGGCGGGCCTGTCTTTTTCTCAATTGATTGATAGGTTAATAGAATTAGCTTTTGAGAAATAATCCATGCATGCTTCTTGTCAATAAAGAAAATTATTATTGGACCGACCATGTGCGGCGGAAGATGATGCAATATCGTCTGTCGGAAAGCCGGGTAAAGCGCATCTTGCGCCATCCGACGCGCCGGGAAGTCGGTGTGGCCGAGGACACGGTAGCAGGGATGCAACCGGCCGGGTCGCCAAAACATCCTTACGAGATTTGGGTTATGTGGACCATGGGTCGTAAATCGCTGAAAACAAAATTCAGTTTGTGTAGTAAAAAAATTACCATAATCAGCGCTTGGCGGTATCCCGGAATAAGTCCATTGCGCGAGCCGCCGCCAATTCCGGAGGAAGTTTGGGAAATTTTAAAAAAACAGAAAAAATCTAGCTGACCCCGTATAGGAGCTCAGCCATGTCCAGTTATTTGTTGGATAAAAAAGCAATTTTGTTTTCAGCTTTATTCTGTGGTGACAGTAGGTTTTATTTAAGGCTTCTGACGGGGCTTGCCTCCATAGCGAATAACTTGTAAAATAAGAGCAAGACAAATTTAGAAATTTGGACTTATGCAATTTGCTCACACAAGAAAAAAGAGATTGCCTGTTTTTAGCGCTTCCAAAAAAGCAGCCCGCAAGTTAAAACTAAGCTGGCGAGTCTATCTGTGGGGAGCTTTTTTTATTGTGTTAATTGTCGGTCTAGTTTATCTGTTTTTTTGGGCGCCGTTTTTAAAAATTAAAAAAATTAATATTGCGGGAAATAATTTTAGCGAGCAGGCTAAAATTGAAACGATAGTCAAAGAAACTTTAAGTCAAAAGATTTGGCGTTTTATTCCCGGTGATAGTTTTTTCATTATCTCAACACAGGCGGTCAAAGAAAAAATAGAAAAAGATTTTCCGGAGACAGAAAATATTTTAGTTCGCAAAGATATTATAGATGGTTTAAAAATTTCTTTAACTGGCCGGCAAGCGGCCGCAATTTGGTGCCAAGGACAAAAATTGGCAGCGATTGCTTCCACGAGTCCTGTTGGTATTTCTTCATTAACAGCAGAAAGTGCTAGTACAACTTTGCCCGAAGAGATTGTTCTTTGGCGGCTGCCAGAGGTTAGAAAATGTTTTTTTGCAGATAAAAATAGTTTTCTTTTTCGCGAAGTGCCAGAAATTTCCGGGACAATCTTGCCGACTTTTTATGACCAGACAGAAAGAGAAATTAATCTAGGCTCAACAGCTTCTGCCTCTTCAACTATTGAGTTTGCTAGTTTAATTCAAAACGCAATGAAAGAAAACGGAATAAGTTTCCAAGGATTTTTGATAAATAATATTAACAATCCGGATATGATTGCCTTAACTTCAGAAGGTTGGCAAATTTATTTTGATTTAAATCGTTCAGCTCAGGCGCCATTAAAAGTATTGAAGACTTTATTGGAAGGGAATCTAGCAGAGAAGAGAGCTTTTCTAAAATATATTGATTTACGGACGGCGAATAGGGTTTATTATAAGTAGTTGCTTGGGATTGATTTCTGAAAACATAAAATTTCTTGTTACTTTTCTGGCAGTCAGAAAAGTAACCAAAAGACCTGCACCCGAGCGTAAAAAATAAAGAAAATTGGACTCGTTTTGCTAAATTTGCTATCCCGTCCCGCCTGCTGGCGGGACATGCAACCATAGCACGCAAATTCTTAACGCAAAACTCGCCTCGATTTTCTAGTTATTTTTTCGCTATGGGCGAGGGAGATTGAAGATTATAGGAAGTAAGTTTTTTGTATGCGCGGGAAGAAGAATAGAAATTCTTAATAACTTAAAAATCCCCAAAAGGGGATTTTTAAGTTATGCAAATAATATAATTAATTGGTCGCGGGCGGAATGTAATACACAAAAATTGAATGGCCAATAATAGTAGCCGGCTGATAATCATTCAACCAATCATAATAACCCGCTTTATCATAAAATCTCGGCGCCAACTTGCCTCGGCCGCCTTGCAAAAAAGTAGCTGAAATGGCTAACCAGCCGCCATCTTTTTTTATTTCTTGCGGCGAGCGGTCGCCCCACCAAGGCATGAATTTATCGCCTAGGTAATATTGCGGCAAGGCGCCGCCAAAGAAATCCATATAGATTTTATCAACTTTATTAGCATCAACCCAAGCGGCTAAACGTTTTAAATCTTGTCCCCAGTCTAAATTTGAGTCGACAACATATTTATAACCATTGGCTGATCCGCCGATTGATTCGTTAAAATAGGCTAAAAAAGAAGGATAAACGTTGATGACGCTGATTGTTTGCCAAACAATTAAAATCGCCAAAAGAAAGTATTTTAAATTCCGTGTTAATTTAGCGTTTTCGTTGTCGTTATTTAACCAGAGTGATATTTGCTGGGCGACCAATAAAAAAATAAAAGGAAAGGTTGGCAAGAGATGACGGACACCAATATTCAAAATTGAACGGAGACTGGAGTACCAATAAAGCGCGATAAATCCCAATATCAAAACTTGGGCAATGTTTTGTTGCAATAATAAATTAAAATTATTCCATTGATAGAACTTTTTTTTGCCAAATTGCCAGAGGCCAAAAAATAAAGCAGTTAGCGTCAAAATATGCAGCGTGAGAGTTTCTTTCAGTAAATAAACTACTGGAAAATAGATTTGAGAGCCGGTATTGGAAATTTCGCCCAAGAAATAGGTTGTGTTGCCGCCGACGGCTCGTTGCAAGACCATGGCTAATCCAAGGCCATATTGCGCTAGGCCTCGCAGGATTGGAATGCCAGACAAGAAGATAATCAAGTTAGCAACCGGGCGCATGCCAAAAGATTGAAGAATAGTTTGAGTGTCGCGAACTTGACGGTCAATCGGGTAGTTGGCAACATGAAAGAGATAAACCGGCCAGACAATGAAAGTATAGCCGATAGCAAAAAGTAAAATAACGCCGCCAAAATATCGGTATAAATTTTTTCCCAGCGATGACCAACCCCCTTGACCAAGATTTTTGGCTTCGCGGGTTTTTAGATATATCCAGATAATAACGATAAAAGCAAAAAGAATGACTAGCAAAAAAACCGAAAACTTGGCTAATTGCGCGGTGCCAAAAACTAAGCCGGCGGCAATTAAATTTTTAGCCGAAGGCTCTTTAAGCCAGCGAGTAAAATAATAGCTGGCAATAAAAATAGCGGCGGCGGCGGCAACGTCGGTTGTTACAAACCGGCCGTGGGCTAAGAAGGTTGGAGAAAAAGAATATAAAAATAGAGCAATCAGTCCGGCGGTTGATCCAAAAAGTTCGCGAGACCATTTAAAAACGTAGAAGCCAAGCAGTAGCATTATGAGCAGCATTGGCAGGCGGCCAAGCAGAAGCATTAAATCGGCGTTATTACCCATTTTATACATTAGAGTGAAGCCAAAATCCCATTGGCCATTAATATCTGTTGTCCAAGCGGGAATATCATAGGGAAAATTAATTGGTTGGCCGGAAATTTTGGAATACAGCCAAACTGCTCCGCCGGCGAGGTCTTTGACCAATGGCGGATGTTCGGGATTAATTCGCATGTCTTGCTGCGAGATATAAGAGTAACCGGCCGGTAGATGGGAGACTTCATCCATAATGGTTGAGTCGCCAGCCATGCTAAAAAAAGCAACGCTAACCATGAATGCTAGCATTAAGGTGGCCAGAAGATCAGTCATTGTTTTTGTCATGAGATTTGTTTATGCCGTCGACTAGGCAATTTTAAAAACATAAATTTTATCCCAGCGAGATAAAATTTATTCACGCAAAATCATTCGCTCTCCGTTCGCCGCGGCGAACGGAACCATGCCCGCTTATAATTTTGAGTGTTTTAAAATTGCCTAGTCGACGGTTTTTTGGGGAGCGTCTTTAGAAATTAATTTTAAAAACAGAGAAGTTGTTTATTTTTTCAATTTGACCAGCGGGGTAATATTTTTTGAATTCATTAAAAAGATTTTCGTCGTAACGAAGTGGTAAAAAAACGATTTTTTCTTCCTTCTCTATATTCAATAAATTCGCAGTTGCTTCTTCTTGGCCAATCTGGCAGGATTCACAATTATCCGGAATTAAATATTTTATGTCAGATTTTCTATTGGTTAAAAAAATCAGGGTTTGAGTTGGCATGGGAAGGCCATTGGGATAGGGAACCGGTACGCCGCCTTCATTAACGAAAACATATTTTTTAGCTTCACTAGGCAAGGAATTTAAATAATTTGCTTGATCAACATAAATTTGAGTGAAGGCGCTGCGGGTTTCTGGATTTTGACCCCAAGCAATAAAATAACGCCAAAATTCCATAAAGATGAGCGAGGTTAATCCTAAAAACAGAAAGACCGAGAGTGTTTTTAATAGGATCGGTTTTTTAACAACCGCTTGAAAAAATTTGATAATGAAATAACTGCCCAGACCGACAAAAATATAACTTGGCGGAATAGCGCCGATGGAACGCAAAGAATGAGGTAGCCCTTCGGTCGTTAAAATTGACGGAGCCAACATTGCTCCCCACCAAAAAAGCAGGGTGAAGTGAGCTTGCAAAGAATTAAAATCTTTTTGCCGCCAGTTAGCAGTTTTAAATACTTGTCCGATAGAGTAGCCAAGGCCAAGGATAAACGAAGGAATCAGGGGCCAGAAAATTTGCGGAGAACCGGGTTGATTATGGCGGGCATTATAATCGCCAACCGCCACAAATTGTCCAACAGTCTTGGCGGCGCTTATCGCGAATTCTTTGATTGGCTGAACCGAAGACATCACGGAAACCTGGCCGGTGCGGCCGACAAAATCAACTGGATGTTGCCAGAAATAAAGAATCATTGGCAGGGCAGCCAAAACGACAGCGGCAAAAAAAAGATCCCAGCCAAACCAGCCATCCCTTAAATAACTTTGAACAAAAGATTCTTTGACGGTAAGTTTATGTTCTCGGTAAATTTTAAAAGCTCGCCAGTAGTTTATAATAGCAAAAAGACTGATGGGAATTAAAATTAATGGGGCGATGCGGAAGGCAATATAAGTATGAAAGCCCAGTCCAAATAAAAAACCGCCCAGCAAGGAAAAAGAAAGCACTTTTACATGGGAGACATGCAGTGAATTTTCAAGATGATAAATAAGTTTAAATAAGAAATAAAAACTCCAGACCAAGAAAAAAGGTACCATGATGGCGCGAAAACCTAACCGGGAAAAATTAACATGCCAAAAGCTGATGGCCAGAAAGAAGGTGGATAGAAGAGCAATATTATTGGCTGTTTTGGGATGAAGACGCGTGAATAATTGGCGAGTTAAAAGATATAATCCGAGGACAGTCAGCAAACCAAAAATAGCGGAGACGATTTTAATCGCCCAAATACTGGGGCCGAATAGCCAAAAGCTAAAAGCGATAAGATTGATAAACAAGCCTTCCCGGCCATTATTTTCGGGATAGAAAAGCTTAAAATTATTAGTTTCCAGGGCAGTTAACGCATCATTGCCATTGATGGCCGCATCGGGATAAAGACCGGGTGGAACAGCGGTCAAATCAAAAAAACGGAAAAAAATAGCAATTGCCATGATGATCAAAAG
>CAZYIG010000037.1:0-7912 GCA_964647205.1 uncultured Candidatus Saccharibacteria bacterium
TTTAGTGCAGGCTTATCGCAACGCCATTCCAATTTTTTGCGGCGCGCCACAAGATGGTTCAATTTTTTTGAATCTGGCGTTTTTAAAAAGAAAGCTCGGTCATAAATATAAATTTAGTCTTAATCTTGAAGAAGATATTCATGAATTTGGAGCCTATCATTATTTCGCCAAAAATCGCTGGACTAAAAAATTGTCAATTATTGTGCTGGGTGGCGGTGTGCCCAAAAACTATTCTTTGCAGCCTGAACCGTACCTCGCACAGATTTGTGATTTAGATGTTGGCGGCTATGATATGGATGTGCAAATTTGCGATGCGCATGTGCAAAACGGTGGCCTATCTTCTTGTACCGCGAGCGAAGCCCACACCTGGGGAAAAACTTCCGAAGATTGTATTAAAAATTCGCAATATGTTTTTGCTGATATCACGTCTACTTTTCCTTTTATCGTTCACGCCCTGCTGCAGGAAGGAGTAGAGCGGGAATCACGGCGTTTGCTTGACCATCGCGAAGAAGCGATTGAATTTTTAGACAAAGTCCTAAGAAAACATACCTTGAAAGCTTATTATGATAAAGGGAAGGCCAGAAATGGTTTACTTAAAAATAGTCATCTTTAATTTGACCGATAATGGCAATTAAAAATTTTTTAAATATTGAAACAAAATTATTAACCGAGGCGCAAGTTGTAATTGTGCCTTTTGGTTTTGAGGCAACGACAACGTATGGCCAAGGTTCTAAACTTGGCTCCAAAGCAATCATCGAGGCTAGCGGCCAAGTAGAGCTTTTTGACGAAGAACTTTGGCAGGAAACTTATAAAAAAATTGATATTACGACAATTCAAGAACCAAAAAATCTTAAAGATTTGGGAGTCGTTATCAGTAAAATAATCAAAAATAAAAGATTACCAATTACTTTGGGAGGAGAACACAGCATCACGCCATTTATTATTGAAGCTTACAAAAAATCCGGTTTTGACAATTTTAGCATTTTACAATTTGACGCGCACGCGGATTTGCGCGATGGCTACTTAGGGAAAAAATATTCTCATGCGGCGGCCATGAGGCGATGTTTGGATTTTGACGGCGTAAGTCTTGTACAAGTCGGAATCAGAAATATTAGCAACGAAAATGATGAATTAACTTTTTGGAAAAAAAATCAGAATCGCCCCGTAAATTCCGCTAAAGCGAAACATGAGGTAAACATTAAAACTTTTTGGGCCAAAGATAAAAAGAAATGGAAGATTGATGAAATGGTAAGAGCGCTGAAAAAAGATGTTTATATTTCTTTTGACGTTGATGCTTTTGACTGCTCGCTCATGCCTTCAACCGGCACGCCCGAACCAGGCGGACTTTTTTGGGACCAGACGGTGGATATTTTAAAAACAGTTTGTCGGAAAAAAAATATTATTGGAGTGGATTTTGTGGAGCTAGCGCCGATTAAAGGACTCCGCGCGCCAGATTTTTTGGTAGCCAAATTAATTTATAAAACGATGGGGTATATTTTTAAAAAACAGAAAGATGAATGAAGGTGAAAAAAACTCAATAAATATAAAAAGCGAGAAAATCGAAAAGGAAAATAAAGCAGAATTGCTTGGTTTAGAATTGACTGAGTTTGAAGATAAATATTTAGAGGGCAGCTTAAACTTGATAAAACAGCAAGGAGAAATGGTTTTCGACGAAAATGATGTAAGAGAGGCCAAAGAAGATCTGGAAAGATGTCTAAGAAATCATGAGAGGGATATTCATTATTTTGTAGCTAAGGATAAAACTGATCAGGTGAAGGGATTAGCTGGTTATGGGCAAGAAGAACTAAGCCCAGAAATTTATTATTTGGCTTGGTTCGCGGTGGATAAGGAATTGCAAAATCAAGGATTGGGTAAGGCGTTGCTAGAAAAAATAGAAAACGAACTAAAAGAAAAAGGCCAAGCACGCCAGGTGATTGTGAGGGTTTGGGACAAAGGACCAGATGATCCATTGGAAAGATTTTATAAAAAAGTCGGATTTGAAAGGGCAGGCAGCATTCCTGATTATTGGGGTGATGGTTATGACTTAGTATTTTTTACTAAACGATTAAAACCAAAAAAAGAAGTAGAAAATGAAAATAATTGATTGCCATACCCACATTGAAAAAAAGATTGGCAGAGAAAGAATAGCAACAGAATTAGTTGCAGGAATGAAGAGAGCTAAAATTGAGAAGGCATTTATTTATGGAGGAGAAATGTTTAATTGCTCCAATGAAGATTTGATTAGAGAAGCCGAAAAATTCAAAAAAGAGCTTTTGCCCATTGCTTCGATTTCTCCTTTTTCAGCTAAAAAAACATCTCCCAAGCAAATTGAAGCGTGGCTTAAAGAGGGAACTATTTATGGCTTGAAATTCTATACTAGCTATGAGCATTTTTATCCGGCCGATGAAATTATAAGGCCATACTTAAAATTAGCGGAAAAATATGACCGGCCGGCAATTTTTCATAGCGGTGATACTTGGAATCAAGTCGTGGGTGCAAAATTAAAATATGGGCATCCTCTAAATTTTGATGATTTAGCAGTTGATATGCCAGAATTAAAAATTGTGATTGCTCATCTTGGCTATCCCTGGGTGATTGATACGGCTGAAGTAGTTTATAAAAATAAAAATGTTTTTACTGATTGCTCCGGGCTAGTTTGTGGCACACCGGATAGCGATGATAAAAAGATCATAAAAAAATTGTTTGATGATTATTTTCAAGGCGGGGCTCCGGCGGAAAAAATGTTGTTTGGAACGGATTGGTCGTTAGCCGATCAAAAATCTTATGTTAAACTTATTTTAGGCATGCCGCTTTCATTGAAGCAGAAGGAACAAATTTTTTATAATAATGCTAGTAAACTATTTAAGTTAGAATAAATTTTTAAATAAAAAAAATGGGAATGGAAAATTTTTCACAAGTATTTGATCCGGTAGCAATTGCCTACCAGGATGCGGAAAAAATCACAAAGGAATTAGAAACAAGCTCTCGCTATAAACGGGAACAAGTGGGTCCAGATAAAGAAGCTATAACTTCGCCAGAGGCGGAAAAATTTTCGGTTGATCGGGTTAGAGATGCAAAAAGTTCCGAGGTTAAAAAAATTCATAAATTTATGAATAAATTTAATCCGGAAGAAGCCGATACGCTAGACATCATTCAAGATGCGGTTGCAAAAGATATTTATGCCTATCACATTGCGCAGGATGAAAAAGGGAAAGTGGTGGCTCACACGCAGAGCTCTTATTTAGAAGTGGCTTCGACCGAACCGGATGGAAAGGCGGCCGAGTCAATTTTATTTATTGGTTATTCTATTACTGATGATGATTTTCAGCGAAAGGGTTTGGCTTCAGAACTTTTTCAATCAGCCGTTAAAACTGGAGCCGAAAAAGCCAAAACGGAGCAGCAAGCGTTGAGGGGCATTATCGGCGAGGCAGTGGCAACTTCCGAACGCTTTTGGAATCATGTTGGTTTAAAGCGAATGTATTTTGAAGACAAGGACGGAAATTTTAAGGAAGTGCCATACATCTGTCCACCAATTCAGTGGGATGAAAAAACTGGTCAACCACTGGACCCGGAAACAGAAGAGATTGGCGATAAGGATATTAAAGATTATTCAGCGCCGGAACACTTAATGATTCGATTGGTTAACGGCAAAGACGAAATGAACGTCCAAGAATTGATGCCAATGATTCAATCTATCTATCGTGATAACTATACGCTTTATAACGACCTCGGAGAGGAATATCCAACAAGCGAAGCGATTGAATATACACGGGCGGCAGTTAATGAATTTCAGAAAGAACTAGAAGGCGTTTTGAGCGAAGCGAAAGACGGAAAGTTGCTTCTTTTGAGCGCTAAAGAACGGGAAGATAAAATAGCTGAATTAAAAAGCCGAGGAAAAGAATTTCATGAATTGCAAATTGAAAATTCTGGTGAACCTGAATCAGAAAAAGACTAAAAATTTCTAAGATAGTTAAATTAAAAAAAGAGAGATAACGGCTCTCTTTTTTTAATTGATTTTTTGAGGAACTTGAGTTATAGTAGGGGAAAAGTTATGTCATTTCTTACCAAAATATTCGGTGACGGTAAAAAGGAAATGGTGGCCAAATATTGGTCAATCGTCGAGTAGAATAGTCTTAGTATCATTTTTGAGGATGGGAAGAATGGTTTTAAACACTTTTGCGCTATAGCGCAAAAGTGTTTAAGTGGTATAATAAGGAAAAAACAAGAAAATAGAAAATGTTTAATAAAGCAATACAATCAAATAAAAATTCAGATATTTTTTCAACCAAAAATATCTTGAAATTTTTAGGAATGGGTGGGGTTTTATTAGCGGCTATAGCGGCGCCTAACGCGGTGAGTGCTTTTAGTTTTTTATTAAAAGACGAAAATTATGTATCTTGGAAAAAATTCAATCAATCAACAGCCAGGCAATATATCGGTCGTCTAGAAAAGAGAAAGTTGATAAAAAGAAGAATGAGAGATGGGCAGTCAGAAATGATTCTGACGAAAAAAGGCCGGGAAGAATTATTAAAATATAATATTGATAAAATTAAATTAAAAAAAGATAAACAATGGGATGGCAAATGGCGGGTAATAATTTTTGATATACCAGAAGACAAAAAACAAGCTAGGGATGCTTTACGTTCTAAATTTAAATATCTGGGAATGTTGCAGCTTCAAAAAAGCGTTTTCGTCTATCCTTTCGATTGCAAAAAAGAAATTGATTTCGTATCTGATTTTTTTGAAGTTGGCGATGATATTTTGTATTTAGAAGCAGAGATTAAGGATATTGGAAGTAGGTTAAAAAGATTTTTTAATATATAGGCGAGGTGGTGCGCAATTATCAAATAGGCAGGTGAGTGGGATTACTTAAACACTTTTACGCTATAGCGTAAAAGTGTTTAAGTTGATAATTTAGTAGTTACGAGTTATTATTAATATTAATAAGATTACGGTTTGTTTTTTTGGAGTCAGCGAAATTCATTAAATGCCAGGCAAGTTATTATATGTCATTTCTTACCAAAATATTCGGTGACGGGAGAAAGGAAATGGTGGCCAAATATTGGCCGATTGTTGAACAAATCAACCAGCTTGAAAAAGAGCTGGAGTCTTTTTCTAATGACGAGTTAAAAACTAAAACGCAGGATTTCCGGGAGCGGATTGCCAAGGGAGAGTCGCTGGATGATATTTTGCCCGAAGCTTTTGCGGTGGCGCGGGAAGGCGCCAAGCGGGTGCTCGGTCAGCGGCCATTTGATGTGCAGTTGATTGGCGCGATGGTTTTGCACGAAGGAAAAATTGCCGAGATGAAAACAGGTGAAGGTAAAACTTTAACGGCGACACTGGCTATGTATTTAAACGCATTGGAAGGCAAGGGCGTGCACGCGGTCACGGTTAATGATTATTTAGCCAAGCGCGATACTAATTGGATGGGCAGCATTTTTCATTTGCTTGGCGTCAGTGTCGGTTGTATCCAGCACGACCAAGCTTTTTTGTATGAACCAAAAAAAGTTGATGCCAACGAAGTGACGGTGGAAATGCAAAATTTACGACCGGTTAAACGCGCCCAGGCATATTTGGCCGATATCACTTATGGCACCAACAACGAATTTGGCTTTGATTACTTGCGCGACAATATGGTGGCCGAATTGAACGAAATGGCCCAGCGGAGCGAGGGAAATAATTTTGTGATTGTGGATGAGGTGGATAGTATTTTAATTGATGAAGCCCGTACACCTTTAATAATTTCGGCGCCGGATGAGGATTCGGGTAAGCTTTACGAAACTTTTTCTAAAATTGCGCCAAGGCTCCTGGAAAATGACGATTATAACGTTGATGAAAAAATGCGGACCGTTACGTTGACGGAAGCGGGCATTGAAAAAGTAGAACAAATTTTGGGGCTGGGAAATATTTACACCGAAGGCGGCATAAAATATGTGCATCATTTGGAACAAGCCTTGCGGGCAGAGGTGCTTTTTAAACTGGACCGGGACTACGTGGTAAAGAATAATGAAATTTTAATTGTTGATGAATTCACGGGCCGCTTAATGGAAGGTCGCCGCTACAGCGAAGGCTTGCACCAAGCGCTAGAGGCCAAGGAAAGCGTGCCGGTGCAAAAAGAATCGCGGACACTAGCCACGATTACTTTCCAAAATTATTTCCGGATGTATAAAAAAATTGCCGGGATGACCGGAACCGCTTTTACTTCGGCTGAAGAATTTTCTAAAGTTTATAAATTAGAAGTAGTGGCCGTGCCAACCAATAAAACCATGATTCGTGAAGATTGGCCGGACAGCGTTTATCGGAGCGAGATGGGCAAGTTTCAGGCGGTGGTTAGAGAAATAAAAGAATGTAATAAAAAAGGCCAGCCGGTTTTAGTAGGTACGGTTTCAATTCAAAAAAACGAACTATTGAGCGCTTTGCTAAAAAAAGAAGGCGTCTCCCACGAACTTTTAAACGCTAAAAACCACGAACGCGAAGCGCAGATTGTGGCTAATGCTGGACGGCGTGGCGCAGTAACGGTGGCCACGAATATGGCGGGCCGCGGTGTTGATATTATTTTGGGTGGCCGAGCTGAGCTCGGCCAAAACCACGCTGAGCGTGGTGGGCGATTGGAGGACTCGGCAAAGGAAGCCTTGTCTCGCTGGCAGAGAGATCATGATGAAATTGTAGCATTAGGCGGCTTACATATTATTGGCACGGAGCGTCATGAAGCGCGACGCATTGATGATCAGTTGCGCGGACGAGCTGGACGGCAGGGCGATCCGGGTTCTTCGCGGTTTTTTGTTTCACTAGAAGATGACTTGATGCGAATTTTTGCGCCGGATCGGGTCAAAAGCATGATGGAGTTTTTGAAAGTGCCGGAAGACCAAGCGATTGAGAATAAAATGGTGTCGCGAGCGATTGAGGGGGCGCAGGCTAAAATCGAAGGATATAATTTTGATATTCGTAAACACGTTTTGGAATATGATGACGTGATGAACAAGCAGCGAGAAACGATTTATCGCCGCCGCCGAGAAGTTTTAGAAAAAGCTAGCATCAAGGACGAGGTTCAGGAAATTATTGCCAGTGAAATTGCCAAGATTGTAAAATTTCACGCGTCAGGCGAGTGGCCGGAAGATTGGAACTTGGAAGAAATCAGGGAAGTGTTAAAAACTATTTTTCCATTGCCCAGTGAAATTCAGCAAAATATGGCGGACGCCAAAAATCGGGATGATTTGATTGATTATCTGGTTAATTTAGCCAAAATGGCTTACGAAGAAAAAGAAAGACAATTGGGTGGAGAAAAAATGCGAGAAATTGAAAAAATGTTTTATTTGCGGACCACTGATATGTTCTGGATGGAGCATTTAGACGAGATGGGTTATTTGCGCGATTCAGTCCGTTTGCGCGCTTATGGTCAGCGAGATCCGTTGGTAGAATATAAAAACGAAGGGATTAAGCTTTTCCAGCGGCTCCTGGCGACGATTCAAACTAGTTTTGTTGGTTCAATTTATAAAGTAGAGATGATGTCCGAGCAGGCGGCCGAAAGAAAAGAAGTGAAAAACATTTTGGCTGGCCAAGTTGTTTCTGAAAGCAAAAAAAATGAAGTTGGGCGAAATGACCCATGTCCATGCGGAGCGACTAAAGAAGATGGAACACCGAAAAAATATAAACATTGTTGCGGAAAATAGAAATATTCTTCTCCCTTTTTAAAGGGAGTACCCGAAGGGGGAGGGATTTATGAGGCTGCATTATCAAAAACACTTAAATTCATTTGCGCGAAAATTGCGCCGAGGCGGAAATCTTTCTGAAGTTATTTTATGGAATGAGTTAAAGCGCGATAAATTAGGATTTCGTTTTTTGCGCCAGAGGCCTATAGGAAAGTATATCGTGGATTTTTTCTGTCACGTTTTGAATTTAGCGATTGAGGTAG